>CAIUDK010000329.1 GCA_903897875.1 uncultured Hyphomicrobiales bacterium | reverse complement strand
TCTGGCACGCCACACCGCCCAGCCTCTCCCCCGTGCCCAAGGTGAACCGGGTGGACATGGATTTGCTGCGCGGAATCGATTTTGTCCGCGATCTGCTGGCCGATAACACCGAGCGATTCGCCAACGGCCTACCTGCCAACAATGCTCTGCTGTGGGGCGCGCGCGGTATGGGCAAGTCGTCGCTGGTCAAAGCCGTCCATGCGGCCACCAATAAAAAGCTCGCCAACACGCGCCCGCTCAAGCTCGTGGAAATTCACCGCGAGGATATTGAGAGCCTGCCCACATTGATGAGCTTGGTGCGCGATGCGCCCTTCCCCATCATTATTTTTTGCGATGATCTGTCTTTCGATGCCGATGACACGACCTATAAATCCTTGAAGGCCGTGTTAGAGGGCGGCATTGAGGGGCGGCCCGATAATGTGATTTTCTACGCCACCTCCAACCGCCGCCATCTATTGCCACGCGACATGATGGACAATGAAAGCGCCACCGCGATCAATCCGGGCGAAGCGGTGGAAGAAAAAGTCTCGCTGTCAGATCGCTTTGGCCTGTGGCTTGGTTTTCATCGCTGCTCGCAGGATGATTATTTGGCCATGGTGCACGGCTATGCCGACCATTTTGGTTTGAAATATCCGCAGAAAAAGCTCAACGCCGAAGCGCTCGAATGGGCCACCACCCGCGGCGCACGCTCGGGCCGCACCGCATGGCAGTTCATTCAGGATCTGGCTGGGCGCTTGGGGCAGAAGTTGGTGTAAAACTCAAAAAAATATTTTCACGAAGAGCCCGACTTAAATATGCTTAGTTTCAGGCACTAATTTATTTTGAATGCGATTTGGAGCGAAGATGCTTGAGCCATCAGATTATGAAGATTTGCCTGAGGATCCAAGTGCTGCTTTTGTGCATCTTGAAACTAAAGCTCGTGAACGCCTCACCGAATTAATAAGAACAAGCGGAGATAACTTTAATTATGACCAAGAGCTTCGCCGTGAATATATGAACCGAGTTTTGGCTGCAGCAAGTGTATATAAGGTGAATTTGAGTTTTGATGATCTAAATACCATTTCGACCGCGACATACGACGAATACATGAAGTTCATTCATGAGATCGATCGTTATTCTACAATATTTCATATTGAAAACAGCCGTCGTAATAGGAAATATTCGGTAGCTTTAGACGCATCGACGAAGGCGAGACTTCATCATCACTTAAATCAAATGAAAGATGTCGTTCGAGATTTGGATATCTCAGAAGTTCGTCGTGAAGCATTCTATAGCTGCATCGCCGACCTTGAGGCTGAAATAAATCGTAATAGGTCACGCATGGAGGCAATAGGATCAGCACTCGTGAGCTACTGCCAATATGTTGGTGAAGGCGCTGAAAATCTTAATCCATTAGTTAAAATTTTGGAACGTGTAGCGGCAGCTTTAGGCAAAGCCAAAGAAACAGAAATTGAAACGGATCGTCGCCTGCCTGCCCCCAAAATTCCAAAGAGAATTGAACACAGAAAAAAGCCCATTGATACAGATGAAATTCCGTTCTAGTTAGCCGAAATTATAGTATTCAATGTTCAAGGCTTTGAGAAACGCGAGCGCAAGCTCCCCCTCATCGTCAAATGAAAGCTCGCCAGAAATGGCGGGCTTTTTTTATGAGCCAACGGCGAAACTCCATTGTCATCCCGCACTTGATGCGGGATCCAGACTTTTGCAGGGTGAGTGTATTTCATCAATAACCAGAGGCGTTTGTGCGACTCCTGGATCCCGGATCTGCGCTTCGCTTGTCCGGGATGACATCGAGGATCATCGGCAAGCGTTGAGGCGCACTCAAAAAGAAACGGTGGATCTTTCGATCCCAGCCCTGTCTACAAAAAGAAACGGCGGATCTTTCGATCCCGGCCTGTCTTTATAAAAAAGAAACGGCGGATCTTTCGATCCGCCGTGTCAGAGATGCTGGATTTACGTGTCTCGCGGAAATCCAGCCGCTCCGATTTCATTTTGCTGAAAGCTTAGAGGCCAGCAAGAAAATTGGTTGGGTCAACAGGTGTTGAGCCCTTACGAAGTTCGAAGTGCAATTGTGGTGAGGCGACGTTGCCAGACTGGCCGGACTTGGCCACGACATCGCCGCGCTTGACGACTTCGCCGCGCTTCACCTTCAGCTCGCCATTGTTGGCATAGGCTGACACGAAGCCATTGGGATGGCGGATCAGAACAAGATTGCCTAGACCCTTAAGCTCGGAACCCGAGTAAAGAACCACGCCAGATTCAGCAGCCTTAATCGATGTGCCTTCTGGCACTGCGATGTTGATGCCATCATTCGAGCCGGGCTTGAAGCTCTGAATGATGCGGCCGCGAGCTGGCCAGCGGAATTCTGGGTTAGCGGCATCTGACACAGCCGAAGCCTCTGCTGGCAGGCTTGCAGTGGCGTCCATATCAACTGGCTGCTTGGCGTGTGGAGCTTCCTTGGCAGCGACTGCAGCAACCTGCTGAACCTTTGCGGGAGCCGCGGCAGCAACCACTGGCGCTGCTGTCTTGGCAGCAGCAACAACTGGGGCCACAACTGGCGTTGCAAGCTTCTTGGCATCAGCCTTGGCGTCGGTCTTGGCGAGCGCTAGACGCTCTGCTGCAGCGTTTTTCGCAAGTTGTGGAGCGCTGGTGCGTGCTGCTGCTAGGTTGCTACCTGGAGCCACGGGCACAATCAAACGCGCGCCGGGCTGGACCTGTGAAGCCGATGAGAAACCGTTGACGCGCATGAGCGCATCAGGTGGCACGCCATAGCGCGATGACAACATGGCCAGAGACTCGCCCTGCGCCACAACAATCGGTGTGCCGCCTTCTGGCGTCCAACCACCAGCTGCTACCTTTGAGGCGGCTGCGATCGGTGCTGCTACTGGCGCAGGTGTCAGTGCGCTGCTCAACTGAGGGCGGGTTGCCTTGATCGGTGCGTTGACGGCTGTAGGTGTGCTGAGGGGGCGCGACTGAACTGGCGCTGCCAAGGGTGTAGACTGAATGGCGCTTGTGGGAGCGGCGCTGGCGTAGGTTGTGGGCGCTGAGGAGCCCATTGGGGCAAGGTCGGCTGTGGCCGAGCGCTGCTGCCCACCGATGGAGCCGACACGCGTAGAATCTGAAGAACACCCGGAGACAAGAGCGGCGATGACGCCGACGGTTGCAAACTGCACAACACTGCGAGAACCTAAAAGCCGGGACGTAAAGCTCATGACGCAATCCACTCAAACACACTGACTTCATCCTTTGTAAGGCAAGACAGTTAAGGGAGCGTTTATGCTGAATAAATTATCTCTCTTATAAGATGTATTTTTTAGTGACCACGACCATAGGTTGAGCTAGAGGGTGCCCGACCGGCCCTCAATCAGCAGCGGCAGCGTGCAAACGCCCAAATCTGACATCACCAAAGACGGCCCGCCATTATGGCTATGGCGTTGCAAACGTCGCTCTGGGCGTCCATTTTCGGCCATTTGATCCCCCTGCCCGGCGCAGACGATAATGCCGCCCTCGCTCAAAAGCGCCACCAAAGACTTTGGCAGCGGATCGAGCAGGCCATGCACCAAGATGCGATCAAACAGGCCAATGTTTTCTGGCGGAGCCAGACCATCGCCCCAAATAATATGCGCATTGGCCAACTTGAGGCGCGCCAAACGCTCTCCCGCCTCAACGGCCAAAGTCTGAAACCGCTCGAAGGACACAACCTCTTGCGCCATCCGCGCCAAAATGGCGGTGACATAGCCAGAGCCGCTGCCAATCTCCAGCACGCGATGGCGCGCGGCCACTCCAAGAGCCTCACACATGCGCGCCACAAGAAAAGGATCGGGCATGGACTGGCCGCAGGCGATGGGCAGGCCAATGTCGCGCCAAGCCAGATCAACAAGCCTATGGGGTACAAACAATTCGCGCGGCACAGTCTCTAAGGCGCGCAGCACTTCCACATTACGAATACCGCGACCACGAAGGCCGAGCAAAAACTGCATTGTGGCTTGGGCAACACCCGACTCGGCAATATCTTCACCCGCCGCGTCAAAAGGCAAAGCCAATTGATCGGCGCGGCGCCGCTGGCGCTTATCCGAAGGCGCGCGCATATCGCGTAAGGGTTGGTTCGTCCGTCAAATCCATGCGCAAAGGCGTGATGGAAATCTTCTTCTCAATCATGGCTTCTAAGTCTGAGCCATGCGGTGGCTTGGACTTGGTGCGTTGAAAGCCAATCCAATAATAGGGCTTGCCGCGCCCATCATGGCGCTCTTCCAACTTTGCCAAATCAAAATCGCGACGGCCCTGCACGGTCACCGATGTGCCCTGCAGATCAGCCACGGGGCAGCCGGGGAAGTTTACATTCACGAGGATGTCGCGCGGGATGCCCTCACCCAGCAAACGCTCGATGGTCTTGGCGCCATGCATTTTGGCACAGCTCCAGTCGATGTTTTCGTGATTGCCCGCTGCATAACCCTGCGACATGGCGATGGAGGGAATGCCCAGCAACGTGCCTTCCATGGCCGCTGCAATCGTGCCCGAATAGGTCACGTCTTCAGCCAGATTGTGGCCGTGGTTGACGCCCGACAAAACGAGATCAGGCCGGCGATCTTTGCAAACCATATGAACGCCCATGATGACACAATCGGTCGGCGTTCCCTTCACTGCAAAATGGCTCGGCGATATTTCACGCAGCCGCAGCGGATCGTTCAATGACAGAGAGTGCGCAACGCCAGATTGATCGCTTTCAGGGGCGACCACAATCACGTCATCCGACAGAGTGCGCGCAATGGCCTCAAGCACGGCAATGCCTGCCGCGTGAATGCCGTCGTCATTGGTAATCAAAATTCTCATAAACGTGTCTAACCCGCCGCCGCGATTCGCTCCAGCCCTCCCATATAGGGACGCAGAACCATCGGCACGGTGATCGATCCATCGGCATTTTGGTAATTCTCAAGCACGGCAACCAGCGCGCGGCCCACAGCCACACCCGATCCATTGAGCGTATGGACAAAGCGTGTGCCCTTGGCATCAGCGGCGCGTGAGCGTGCGTTCATGCGGCGGCCTTGGAAATCGCCACAGACTGAGCAGCTTGAGATCTCGCGATAGCGATCTTGGCCCGGCAACCAGACTTCAATGTCGTAGGTCTTGCGCGCGCCAAAGCCCATATCGCCCGTGCACAAAGTGATGGTGCGGAAGGCGAGGCCCAGACGCTCAAGAATGGTCTCAGCGCATTTCGTCATGCGCTCATGTTCTTCAATCGCCTGCTCTGGCGTGGTGATGGTGACGAGCTCAACCTTGGTGAACTGATGCTGGCGAATAATGCCGCGTGTATCACGCCCAGCCGAACCCGCCTCAGCACGGAAACATTGCGTGGCCGCCGTCAAACGCATTGGCAAATCTTTTTCATCCAAGATCTGCTCGCGCACAAGATTGGTCAGCGATACCTCTGCGGTGGGAATGAGCCAGAACGCATCGCCCACGCGGAACAAATCATCCGTGAACTTTGGCAATTGCCCCGTACCAAACATGGCGGGGTCTTTCACCAACAGCGGCGGATTCACTTCTGTGTAGCCGTGTTCTTGCGTGTGAACGTCCAGCATGAATTGCGTGAGCGCACGCTCCATGCGAGCCAAAGCGCCCTTGAGCACAACAAAGCGTGCGCCAGACATGCGCGCAGCTGCTTCAAAATCCATCAGGCCCAGAGCTTCGCCAATTTCGAAATGTTCTTTGGGCTTATAGTCAGCGGCAAATTTTGGCTTCTCGCCAACGCGGCGCACTTCCACATTGTCGTCTTCACTCAAACCAACGGGCACATCTTCCAGCGGGATATTAGGCAATTGCGCCAGCGCGGACTCAAGCGCACGAATGGCCACACCTTCTGCAGCCTCAACGCCGGCCATCTCGTCTTTGAGAGCTGCCACGCGGGCCTTTAATTCGTCAGCGCGGGCAACATCTTTTTGCCCCATAGCCTGACCAATTTCCTTGGACAGACGATTGCGTTCTTCCTGCCCCTTTTGGGTGCGCGAAATAATATCGCGGCGCTCGTCATCAAGCGTGAAGAGGCTTGCAACGGTGTCTTCCACCGCAATCCCTTCCCATCCACGCGCCTTGAGCGCCTCTTTCAGCGCTTCAGGATTGTCACGGATCGACTTGATGTCATGCATAGAAGGTCTCCCAAATCAGCCAGCCTGAGCGCGGCAGCAGAGCTGCGCCGAAAGGCGTGGCGTGTGGATTATTTAAGTGGTTGAAGGCTGTGTTCTGTTTTTCTCGATCAACGTCACCGCAATCACAGCGCCCTCATAAAGCAACAGCATCGGCACAATCAGCACCATCATGCTGATGACGTCGGGCGGCGTGAGAATGGCTGAGACAATTGTAATAACAACAATCGCGTAGCGACGCTTTCCTCGCAAAAAGGCTGAATCAATCACGCCTATGTGGCCGAGCAGAGTGAGAATAACGGGGAGCTGAAACGCAATGCCGAATGCAAACACCAAGGTCATAATCAGCGACAGATATTCGCTCACCTTGGGCAGCAATTCGATGGTCGCTTGGCCCGGTACATTGACCTGCTGCATGCCCACCGAGAACTGAATAATCAGTGGCATGACAACGAAGTAAACCAGCAAGCTGCCAAGAAAGAAGAACACCGGCGTGGCGATCAGATACGGCAAAAACGCGCCGCGCTCATGACGATACAGACCGGGTGCGACAAACATATAAATCTGGCCAGCAATCACTGGAAAAGCGACAAACGCCGCACCAAACATCGAGAGTTTGAGATTGGTGAAAAACTGTTCCAGAAAATGCGTCGCAATCAGCGTGGCCTTGTCAGCGCCCACCACCGACACGAAGGGACCAATCAGCACATTGTAAATGTCATGCGCGAAATAGAAGCAGCCCGCAAAGGCCACCAGAAACGCGATCACCGCTTTGATGATGCGCGAACGCAATTCAATCAAATGTTCGATCAGCGGCGCTTTGCTCGCTTCAATCTCTGCATCTGCCGTCACACGATCAGTCATGAATGTCTCTTATCGATCAAGCGTGTGGCGGTGGCGTCACCACCGGAGCAACAACTGGGGCCGCCTCAGCCGAGATCGGCTCGGGCGCTTTAGGCACTTCTAACGGACCCATTTCAACCGGAAGGATTGGTGCGTTTTCGCTTTGGGCCAATGTCGCTTCGTAATTTGTATAGTCTGGAATTGGCTCGACAAGCGGCGTTTCACCAATAAGGCTCTGCACATGAGCATCAAGCGTCTCAAGCGCCTCTTTCTCGGCTTTCAACGAACCCAAGGGGTCGAACTCACGCTTGGTTGTGTCGACGATTTTTTCGACGTCTTTGCGCAAGTCCTCAACGTCGGCCTCGCGCATAGCTTCCATGAATTGCGATTGGAATTCGCCCGCCATGCGGCGCATTTTGGCCACGGCTTGGCCAACCTGACGCATAACGCCGGGCAGCTCTTTGGGTCCAATCACAATCAGCGCGATGATGCCGATGATGAGGAGTTTGCCTACATCAAAATCAAACATGAAATGCCTGCGTCTTCACACAAATTGTGGCAGCGTCTTTCACCATCTCCCCTAGCCCCGGACCAAGCCCGAGGCTGAGTGGAAGTGAAAGCTGCGGCACGACACCCGCCAAGCCGACAGTGCCTTAGCTGGCCTTATGGGTCTCAGCAGCCTTCTCAGCCGTGGCAGCAGGTGCTGCTTGATCGAGCTTTGCTGGCTCAGCAGGCTTTGCTGTCACGTCGTCGTCATCGCTCAGGCCCTTTTTGAAGGACTTAATGCCCTTGGCGAAATCGCCCATAATGTCTGAGACCTTGCCTTTGCCGCCAAACAGCAACAGCGCAATTGCGCCCACAACGAGCCAGTGCCAGATTGAAAAACTACCCATATCCAAAACCTCCGAGGTGCGCGCGCAAGGCGCCTCCCAACCGCTGTCAGGAACCTATGCCCCCAACGCGGTAAAAACAAGAACGGCGTGCATGTTCAGAGCGAGTTTCGCTATTCCATAGCGAAGCCGCCAGTCCGTCCGCCAAGCTTAATGGTGGGTCGGCTCGCTGTGCGGCTTGTCTGCGTCTTCGTCAGACTCTTGCTCAGCCTCTTGCTCAGACTCTTGCTCAGCCTCATGTTCAGGCTCATCAGCCTCAGCCTCGGCTGCCAAAGCGCGGGCGTCTGCCTGATCGACTTCCACCAAACCACTGGCCACGGCCTCAACCTCGCCAGAACCTGCGAAAAGATCAGCCGAGACGTCGTCGCCATCTTCCAGCGGGTCTTCATCATCCGACAAAGCCGAGGAATCGTTGGGCGAAGGCACGCCAAAGCCTGCAGGCAGACGACCATCGAACATGCCAGCGGCCTTCAGCTCATCAAGGCCCGGCAGATCGGTGATCTGCTCAAGTCCAAAATGCAGCAAGAATTCATCGGTAGTGCCGTAGGTGACGGG
>CAIUDK010000328.1 GCA_903897875.1 uncultured Hyphomicrobiales bacterium | reverse complement strand
TCAAAGGCTTCATCCGTCATGCCGGTCTGCTTTGTGAGATTCTGCAATCCCTGCAATGGCTTATCGGTGAATGCCCAAGCTGGTTGCTGGGCAAACAGTAGGTCCACCATGGCATCGCGTTTGGTGGGGCCAATGCAGCGCGCCAGCATGAAACCAGCGGTCGCTAAAGGATCCAGCGGGAATTCGCGCAATGTGAAGCGCACTTTGCCGGTCTCGATATATTTGGATTTCAGGGTCGGATAGGTCTCGGTATGGAAGCGCGCGCAATGCGAGCAAGTCATTGAGGCATATTCGATAATCGTCACGGGCGCGTTGGCGGCGCCCTGCCAGATGTCAGGCAAAGCGCCTTCCACCATCAAGGCTTCATTGGAGAAGCTGCTGCTTTGAGCCAGAGCTGGCGCACCGGCCAAACCAGAAAGAGCCAAGCCGCTGAGGCTAGAGCCTGCCAGAGCAAGGACGGCGCGTCGGGAAGCCAGAGTATCGAGCAGCATGTGTATCTTTCCAGAATGCGAGAACGCTAAATCTTATGAATGAGGCCGTAATCTTCTCAAGAAGGCTATGCGAATGTGGCAAGATGAAGAAGCCAGCGCAAGAGGGGACATCAAGAGGGGCCTGACGCGGGGCATCTAATGCCTTCAGGCCGGGGATTTTTTGTGATCTTGGGCAAGCACTTTGGTGCCAAGCCGGGTCAAGGCCGCCCGCAAATCAGGATCGGCGACGCTCTGGGTCACCGATTCGGCCTGTTTGCCAGCCAAAGCCTCGCGCACGGGGTCGATTTTGGGCCGCTTGTCCCGATCGGGCCGCCCTTCGAGCGGGGCCTGCCGAATGGCCAGACGCCCCACGCAGCGCCAGCCGAGATGGGCATTCACCCGGTCAATTATGACAGCTGAGAGATGTTGAACCTCAATAGCGAAGGCACCTTCCACCCGCATAATCAGCGTGGCGGGTTCGGGTGGCGCATCGGGCGAGCGATTCGGCGCCCGCGTTGGCCATTGCAGGCGCAAAGGCTCGGTCCGGCTAGCCAGCCGCTCTCCGACAATATCGGGCCAATCCATAATCAAGCTTGATTCGCCAAAGCCCTGCTTGGCCAGCAGCGGGTTGATCGCTGCGCCGATCAAATCGGCCAGCGCCACACCAGAGGCTTTGCGCTTGAAGGGAGGCTTGAATGGGGTCTTCATGGAAAGAGCTTTAGCATGGTCGGGGGGTTAGGGGACCATCGATTCCAGTTTCTTAATCTTCGATGTGTCCACATCATGCTCAGCCTGCCACAAATCATAGGCGGTCTGCATCCGCAGCCAAAGACCACCGCCTTGACCAAACAATTTGCCGAGCTTGACGGCAAAGGTTGGCGAGACTGGTTTCTTCTCGGTCAAAATATCATGCAAGTGCTGGCGCGAAATAAACAGGCGCTCGGCAACTGCCGTGCGGGTCAGGCCGGTTGCGGCAATCACCTCTTCGAGCAGCGCGCCAGGATGGGTCGGGCGACGCTTTTTGTTTCGGACAGCTGTATATTCGGTCATGACCTTCACCTTGAATGATTTTACTCAAGCTTGATGCAGATCGCAACGCTGCGATGAATCGTATATTGCATGAGGCACCATGACCAAACCCAAAGCCGCAACACTTCTGACTTGGTATGATCGCCATCGGCGGGCTTTGCCTTGGCGTGCTTTGCCCGGTGCCGCCTCTGATCCTTATGCGATTTGGTTGTCGGAAGTGATGTGTCAGCAAACCACAATTGCTGCGGTCAAAAGTTATTACGAAGCCTTCCTCACCAAATGGCCGCGCGTCACAGATTTGGCGGCGGCCCCCGTTGAAGATGTGATGAAGGCTTGGGCGGGGTTGGGCTATTATTCGCGCGCTCGTAATCTTCACGCCTGTGCGCAAAGCGTTGTGCGTGATCATGGTGGTTCATTTCCTGATACCGAGGCTGAGCTTCTCAAATTACCCGGCATTGGGCCTTATACGGCGGCAGCCATTGCGGCGATTGCGTTTGATCGTCGCGCTGTAGTGGTTGATGGCAACGTGGAGCGCGTGGTCTCGCGCTTGTTCACCATCACCACGCCGATGCCGCGCGCCAAAATAGAAATTCGCGCTGCGGCAGATCGTCTCACGCCGCAAAAACGCTGTGGTGATTTTGCGCAAGCCATGATGGATTTGGGCGCAAGCCTTTGCTCGCCGCGCAAGCCCGCCTGTGCTTTGTGTCCGTTCATGAAAACCTGCGCGGCCTTTGCGCAAGGCACGCCCGAAACCTATCCCGTCAAAGCCCAAAAGGCAGAGCGTCCCTCACGCGTCGGTGCTTGTTTTGTGCTGCGCCGCAAGGATGGCGCGGTGTTGGTGCGCACACGTCCACCCAAAGGTCTGCTGGGCGGTATGACGGATTTTCCCGGCTCCGATTGGACCACATCCAAGAGCCTCAAAGATGAGGGCACGTCGAGCGCGCCCGTCGATGCAAGCTGGTCACATGCGGGTGATATCGAACATGTGTTCACGCATTTTGCTTTGCGTTTGCGTGTCTATATTGCGCCAGCTGCAGCAGGTTTGCGTGCGCCTAAAGGCATGCGTTGGGTGGCTTGCGATGAGATGGAAACGGAGGCTTTGCCGTCCGTGATGCGCAAAGTGTGGACCCGTGCGAGCGATGCGTTCGATCAACCCTCATCGCGTCGGTCGCGCCTGCAGCTAGCCTCTTAGGCTTCAGGGCGCACAGCGCAGATCAACATGGGGGTTGTCCGAGGTTTCAACATAAGTGTTGATCGTCGGACAACCATCCCAGTTCCAGTCGCTCTAGGCGCTGATGTTTTTCATGCTCGTGCGCATCTGATTGCGCAACTCATCAATCACATGAAGCTTGCCGCCCTGTTCAAAGAACCAGAACGTCCAGCCATTGCATGCGGGTAGACCTTGCGACAAAGCACCGATCTTGTGGATCGAGCCAACAATGTCGCCAAGAGCCAGTGAACCATCAGCGCGCACAATCGCTTTGTAGCGGCGCTTTTCATCGACGAGCATTGTGCCCGGCGTGAGAAGGCCCGCTTCGATCACTGACGAGAAAGCCACGCGTGGCTCGCTGCGTTTGGTGGGCGCAACGCTGACGCTCTCTAAAGGCAGAGGCACAATCGCATCAATGCGTGCGCGTGCGGCTTTGGCATAAACGGTCTCGCGCTCAATACCGATGAAGGAGCGGCCCAGACGACGCGCCACTGCCCCTGTTGTGCCTGACCCAAAGAACGGATCGAGCACGACATCGCCTGCGTTGGAAGCGGAGAGCAAAATGCGCGACAGCAAAGGCTCAGGCTTTTGTGTGGGATGAGTCTTGCGACCGTTTTCATCCTTGAGACGCTCAGAACCATTGCAAATGGGGAACAACCAATCCGACCGCATCTGGCAATCTTCATTGCCCGCTTTGAGCGTTTCGTAGTTGAACGTATAGGCCTTGGCATCAGCGCTTTTGGACGCCCAGATCATTGTTTCATGTGCATTGGTAAAACGACGCCCACGAAAGTTTGGCATCGGATTTGTCTTGCGCCAAACAATGTCGTTGAGAATCCAGAAGCCCATGTCTTGCAAGATTGTGCCGACGCGGAAAATGTTATGATAAGAGCCGATCACGAATATCGTGGCGTCCTTTTTCATCACACGACGCGCAGCACCGAGCCATTCGCGCGTGAATTTATCATAGTCCGCGAAGCTGGCGAATTTGTCCCAGTCATCGTCAACAGCATCGACAACACTTTGGTCGGGGCGCGACAAAGTGCTCTCCAGCTGGAGATTGTAAGGGGGATCTGCAAAGACAAGATCAATGCTCTCAGCCGGAAGCCCGTTGAGCATTTCGACGCAATCGCCGACAAGGATCTCGTCTCGCGGAATTTGACCCGGCACAGAGAGATGCCGAGATTTGGGAGTCCCAGAACGCGAAACCTTTAACAGGGACTGCGATCCGGCCAATTTGGCCCGAGCCATACGCATGAACACTCACTTGGTAAGCAACTAACAAGCGAGACTATGCGGGCCCATGGTAAAGAGAGCGTTTATGAAACGGCTTTGGGTGTGTCTTTTTTTCGGACAAATTGTTAAGGAAAAGCAAGGATTTAAGCTAAGCCATAGCGCCTGATCGATGAGTAAGGCCCTATGAAATAAGGGTTTTCAGCGGACCAAAGCTGAGCCGATGGAACGGGCAGGCTCCGTATTTAGACAGAGCCTCTCTATGAAATTTTGTTGGATAGCCCGCATTTTGTTCAAATCCATAGACCGGATAGCTTTCGTGAAGCTGGGCCATGAGCTTATCGCGCGTGACTTTGGCGACAATCGACGCCGCCGAAATTGACACCGATTGCGCATCCCCTTTGACAATCGCGCGCGCACTGCAGGCAAGATCGGGGGGCAGCGAATTGCCATCAATCAAAGCAAAATCTGCCTTCACGGACAAAGCGTTAAGCGCGCGCCGCATGGCCAAAAATGTCGCCTGACGAATGTTGATGGCGTCGATTTCCACAGCGCTGGCCATGCCAATACCAATTGCCAAGGCTGAGCCAAGAATATCGTCAAACAACGCAAGTCGATGTGCTGCTGATAGAGCTTTTGAATCCGCCAAACCTTTGGGGCGACGCTTAGGGTCAAGAATAACCGCAGCAGCCGTAACTGGACCCGCCAAGGGGCCGCGACCCACTTCATCAACGCCAGCCACATGTCGGTGGCCTAGCTTAATCATCTGATTTTCATAACGAAAATGGGGTGCGCGCATGGGCTCAGGCCGGGCTGTAAGAGATTCGTTTTTACATGTTTACCGCAGCTTAATTGTCAAAGAGAATTTATATTAGCTACCGTGAGCGTTGCATATATGTAGTATTTTTCTGCAAACGAAACTGTATACTTCACACAACGATTCGATTTGGAGCCAAATGCGATGAGTAATTCTGATCTCGACCTTCTGAGAGCGAAACTGGCTAACAAGCCGAACTTCTTTTTCAAGAAAGGTGAGCAGAGCGATTCTGAGGCTGGACTGGCTAGCGAAGCGACCATGGATGCGACGGCGGACTCCGCTCAGATCCCTGAGATTTTTCTCAACGAGCCTCCGGTCATTTTCAAATCGGACAACGCAGCGGTTGTCTTTAAGGCAGACGCGTCGTCGGATGAGGTGTTTGAGCCTGTTGGGCTGATGGAGCCTGCGCCCGTTGTGGCTGCCCCCTTGGTTGCGCCCGAGCTGACGCATGAGGCCGTCAAAGAAGCTGTCAAAGAGAATGTCAAAGAGGCGTTCAAGGACATGTTCAAAAAGCCAAGCAAAGCCGCGGCTAAAGACATCGCCAGCCAGAATGCGGCTGCCTCGAGTACGCCCGCTTCGAATGCTCCCGAAATGCATCAGACTGTGGTCGCTGAGCTCCCCGCACAAAATGCCGCAGAGCATCTCGCAGAACATGTCATCGAGCCGAGAAGGGACAATGAGTTCTTCGTGCCCGGTTCGAAAATGTCGCCCGCCCTTGAGGCGGAGCCCGCGATGCCATTTGAGACAGCCCCACCTGTTGAGACACTTAAGCCCGTTCTTTTCACCAAGATTGAGGAGCCTAAATTGCCACCTATTGAAACTGCGACTGCGCCGAGCTGGCGTATTGAGCCTGATGATGTGCCCGTCCATCACGATTCGCGCGGAACAGTGTTTGCAAATCTTGTTGGCGGCGATGACGACATTGTCGGTCTCGTGGCCTATTCGATTTATAAGCTGAACAAATATGATTGGCGCGCTGCTTTTAAGAAAGCCAAAAACCGCGAACCCAATCAGGACGAGATTGATGCTTTCACAATTGGTGAGAGCACATTGCGTCGTCTCTCCATCTATCGGCAATTGGCTGAAAACGCTTTGTCGACGGAATCTGTTGAGCGCAATGAACCATCAGCTGTCAAAGCCGCTGCTAATCTTGCCGCCAAACCAAGCAATTTGGTTCCTACCGTTGCCTATCTTTGCGTTGCATTTGGGTTCGTTGTTGCGGGCTTTCTGGCCTTCCGCTATGTCGGCACCTTAGTCGGTCGATAGTTCGATTTAGAATAGGCTGAGCTGACGTCCCCTCTGCTCAGGCGCCACAAAAAGATCGGTACGCAGGCGACTGCGTGCCTGAGCAAAGCCCAAGCGCTTCGAGGCAATCTCAAACCTGCGCGCAATCATTTCCGCATAAGGGCCGCTGCCGGTCATGCGCTTTCCCCAACTTGCATCATAGGCTTTGCCATCACGCATGCTGCGGATGAGCGACATCACATGGCGATATTTGTCGGGGCAGGCGTCGAGCAGCCAATCCGAGAAAATGGTCTCGACCTCTAGCGGCAATCGCAGCAAAACATAGCCAGCTTCAACAGCGCCAGCACCATAAGCGCTTTCTAAAATTGTCTCGATCTCAGAATCCGTCACAACAGGAATGATGGGAGCCACCATCACCATTGTGGGAATGCCTGCACTTGCCAATTGGCGAATGGCATCCACCCGCCGTTGCGGTGTGCTTGCGCGCGGCTCCATCGAGCGTGCCAAGGTGCGATCGAATGTGGTGATCGACAAAGCGACTTTGACCAGGCCACGCGCCGCCATGGGTGCCAGCAGATCAATATCACGCGTCACCAAGGCGGACTTGGTCACGATGGTGACAGGATGGGATGTGCGCGCCAAAACCTCCAACAGCGAACGCATGATTTTTTGTGTGCGCTCAAGCGGTTGATAGGGGTCGGTGTTGGTGCCGATGGCGATGGATTTGGGCGTATAGCCGGGCTTGCTCAATTCGCGCACCAGCAGATCAGCCGCACCTTCCTTCACATAAATCTTCGTCTCAAAATCAAGCCCCGGCGATAGGCCCATATAAGAATGGGTGGGGCGCGCAAAACAATAGACGCACCCATGCTCACAGCCGCGATAGGGATTGATGGAGCGATCGAAGGGAATATCGGGCGAGTCATTGCGCGTGATGATCGTGCGGGGCCGCTCAACAATGGTCTGCGTCTTAAAGACGGGTAGGGTTTCGAGCACGTTCCAGCCATCATCCATCTCAATGCGCCGCTCGGCTTCAAACAGACCGCTCTCGTTAGATGTAGCGCCACGCCCCCCGCGTCGGTCCGACGCGATGGGGGCTTTGGTGTCGGCTGCGGGCGCAGGCTTCAGCTTTGCAGCCGGTGGTTTGGCTCTCGCGACAGTCTTAAGCTTTGGCTTAGCAATAAGCTGTGGATAATTGCCATGTTTGGTCGCATCATAGCCATGCTCAGCTTGCCCATAATCCGGTGTTGAGCCAATCTTGATCATCGGAATCTGTCTCATGCTCGAAGCCACAACGACGCTGGAACATGTTTAGAACATTTTAACTATTTTGAGAACAAAAAAAGAACAAGTATCCTAATTATTAACAGTCTCTGTGGATAAGTTAACAATAGCAGCGCTTACGCTGGCGGTTTCCTCGTCTATATTTGGCCCATGTTTTCCGTCCTCATCGATTCACGCAGAGTTTCCCCCCAGCAGCCTTCCTCAGAGGCAGTTGTGCGCACGCTGTCGGCCCTCGTGCCGGGCGTCGTTGAGGGATTGATTCGTGATGTCACCCTTGTCGCCCATGCCAGCGAGCCCGTGCTGGAGCAGATTGCTGATGATGCGGGGTGTGCTGTGTTCTTTACACTCCAATCGCCTTTGCAAGCGGCTCTGGCGCAGGCGCGTGAGCCTTTGGTCTTGCTGCTCGTGGCGGGCGCTGTGCCCGATCACGGTCTGGCCGAAGAAATTGCTGAACTGATGGAAGATGGTTTGGAGGGCCGGGCGGGCGTTATCTTGCGCGAACGCGCGAAGGGTTTTGTGACGCGCCTTTTCCCAACGATGTCGGCACCCGTTGGCCTCATGGCGCGCCGCGATGTGCTGGTCGATCTTGCGGCCAATGACGCGTCGCTGAATCGCATCGTGAAGGGTTTGCGACCCGCGCGCACATTAGACTTGCGCGCACGCCGCGTTTTGTAGTGCGCTAGCTTTTGCTGCGCTTCAAATGCTCATCAAGCCGCGGCATGATTTCCACGAAATTGCACGGCCGATAACGATAATCGAGCTGTGTCAGCAAAATGCCATCCCATGCATCTTTGCATGCACCGGGCGAGCCAGGCAGCACAAACACAAACGTCGTACCAATCAAGCCAGCCGTGGCGCGCGATTGCACAGTGGATGTGCCGATTTTTTCATAGCTGATGCGATGAAAGAGAAAGGCAAAGCCCTCCATCTTTTTGTCAAACAATGGCTCTAACGCTTCGGGCGTAATGTCGCGGCCGGTAAAGCCCGTGCCGCCTGTGGTGAGCACAACATCAACGAGCGGATCAGCAACCCATTCGCGCACCTGACAGCGAATAGCCTCCACATCGTCGCGCACAACATTGCGTGCCGCAAGGTGATGGCCCGCAGCGCTGAGGCGTTCAACCAATGCATCGCCAGAGCGATCTTCACTCAACCCGCGCGTGTCCGAAATTGTTAGCACGGCAATGCGCAGAGCTACGAAGCTGCGGCTTTCATCAATTCCAGGCATTTCATTCATCCACTCAATGTCGGCTCAAACATGTCGATCTTGATCATCACCAAACTTGCCGCAACGTCAATGTTAATGAGCATTCTTGCATATTTGATGCGCCGTCTTGCATATTTTCATAATTGCTCAGCCATACGCAAGTTTCGTCTGTCCCTATGTCAAAAAAGCTCAGGCTGTTTACGAATCTTTGAGGGCCTTGGCGCAGTCTGTTTTTCTGATGTGGTGAAAGAGTGAACCGATGTCGACGCTGTCTGCCTTCTCAACGATCTCCAAGAGCATGGACAAATGGCTCTCCATCACGGCAAAATCGCCGCAGGTTGCCAATGAAACAAAATATTTCCAAAACAATATTGGCAATGTGAAAACTGCCGATGATTTAATTAAAAATCCGCGCTTATTTAATTACGCCATGACTGCCTTTGGCATGGGTGATTTGACCTATGGCACGGGCATGATGAAGCAGGTGCTCAAGCAAGGCGTCACAAGCTCCACAGCCCTTGCTAACAAACTGTCCAATCCCAACATCAAAGCCTTCGCTAAAGTTTTTAATTTTGCGAGCACGGGTACAACCACAACATCGTCATCGACACTCGTCTCAACGGTTGTGAATCGTTATCTTGAAAATTCGATGGAGAAGACGCAAGGCGCAATGAATCCGGGCGTCCAAAATGCGTTGTATTTCCAACAAAATGCGCCAAAGCTCACCAGCATTTACGGTATTCTGGGCGACAAAACTTTGCGTTCTGTTGTTCAAACAGCCTTGGGGATTTCACCCATGACAGCGGCTGCACCCATCGATCAGCAATATGCTCAGCTCGGCAAGCAGATCAAACTCACGGATTTTCAAGATCCGAAAAAACTGCAAGCCTTCATCGCAAGATATGCTGCCAATTATGATGTCAACAACACCACAAGCACAACCAACGCCGGCATTGCTAATCTGTTTGATACGTCTTCGGCAAGCAATGGCGTCACAGGTATTGACGCCAGCCTTTTCTCAGGCATGCAAAACTTAAAACTGGGCAATTTCTAAACGTTACATCACGCTAATTTGCAAACGTGTTGCAGGAATTCACGCTGCCAGAATCAAGCCCCTTTTGTAGCCATTCAACGCGTTGCTGCGAGGAGCCATGCGTAAAGCTATCAGGCACTACGGTGCCACGCGCGGCGCGTTGCAATCGATCATCACCAATGGCTTGCGCGGTCGCAATGGCTTTTTCAACATCGCCCTTTTCTAGAATTTGCCATTTGTGATCGGCATTGGCAGCCCACACACCTGCCAAGCAATCAGCCATCAATTCGACACGTACTGACAGCGCATTGGCCTGTGCTTTGCTGGATGCATTGCGTTGCGCATTTTGCACTTTGCCAAGCACCCCCAACAAATTTTCCACATGATGGCCGACCTCATGCGCGATCACATAGGCATAAGCAAAATCGCCACCGCCGCCATAACGCCGCTTCATGTCGTCAAAGAAACTTGTGTCGAGATAGACTTTTTGATCGGCGGGACAATAAAAAGGCCCCATCGCCGATTGCGCGCCACCGCAGCCACCTGTGCTGGTTTGGCCCGTAAACATCACCAATTTTGGCTTCACATAGCGCACGCTTTTTTGCGCGGGCAGAGCGTCGCTCCACACGTCTTCCGTGGATGCCAAAACAGAGGCAACAAATTTTCCGATTTGATCGCTTGGCACGCCAGTATGTGAAGCGGGGCGGTCGACGGGTTGCACATAGCTGCTGCGGTTGTTGGACAGCATTTCAGCGCCGCCAATCAAAATGCGTGGATCAATGCCCAACGCATAGCCCAGCAATCCCAGCACAATGATCGAGCCAATGCCTAGCCCGCCACCGCCACCAAAGGCCATGCCCACATTGTTAGAAGAGCCATCATCGCCGCGGCGATCTTCAATATTGTCAGATTGGCGCAGGTCTTCCCACTTCATCGGGCATCCTCAAATAATCAGAGCAGCTAATATGGAATTGGAGTTTGATAGGGCGTTCATATCAGGTCGCAACCCTTCATGTCACCCTGGACTTGAATGTGGGCGCTGCGCTATTCGCCCGCGGGCCTATCGCCCAGCGCCTTCAATTTCTTGGCAAGCTCGCGCAGATCCTTCCACACCAGCTTTTTCTGTCCCGGCGAGTGTAGCAAAAAGCCCGGATGCAGCGTGGCCAATGTTGGCACTTTGCGGCCATTTTCAATTTCCAGATCAAACCAGCGGCCACGCACGCGCGTCACGCCTTCTTTAATCCCCAGCAAAGTTTGCACCGGCACAGCGCCGAGGCACACAATAATGTCGGGGTTCACCAGAGCGATATGGCGCTGCAGGAACGGCAGACAGATCGCAATTTCTTGCGATGACGGCGTGCGATTGCCCGGCGGACGCCATGGCACGACATTGGTGATGTAAGCGTTTTGGCGGTCCAGCCCGATGGCGGCCAACATGCGGTCCAAAATAACACCGGCTGGCCCCACAAAGGGCATGCCGCGACGGTCTTCATCGGCGCCCGGCGCTTCGCCCACAAACATAATGCGGGCCTGCGGATTGCCATCGGCAAACACGGTTTGGCTGGCGGTTCGCTTCAGGCCGCAGCCGTCAAACTCTTCCAGCGCAGCCTTGAGCTCTTCGATGGTCTTGGCGCTTTGTGCCAAGGTTCGGGCGGCGGCGGCTGCCTGTTCGGTAGCCAGCGCGGCATTGGCGGGGTTGGCCGGATTGGCCGAAAAGGTCGGCGCAGGGGTGGTTAGGCCGCGCTTGATGGGGGTTGGCGCGCCAGAATCGGCGTCATTTGAGCGGTTGAGGGCAGGGCGCGGGTCGGCAGCAGGCGGGGCTTCCTCGCCCGGACCTTCGGCAAAACGGTCATGTGGGGTCTCATCGACGGCGATATCCACGCCCATCGCCACATACCATTGCAATATATCGATCGCTGCCCGATCGCTCATACGCCAACTCCTGATGCGCGGACCATACCCCCGGCGCGCGGCTCAAGCAAAGGCATTAAGACCCTTTTGCCGACCATCTTGGCCCAATTGTGCCTTGCAGCAACGGCCCGGATGCAGGAAACATGGGATTCTATTTCGCACGTTAGATGGATTGAGCCGATGGAATTGCCAGACCGCGAAGCTATGGATTTTGATGTCGTGATCGTGGGCGCGGGGCCTGCGGGCCTGTCCGCCGCCATTCGGCTCAAACAGCTCAATCCAGACGTGTCTGTTGTGGTGGTCGAAAAGGGCTCCGAAGTCGGAGCGCATATTTTGTCGGGCGTGGTTGTGGACCCCATTGGTCTGGATCGTTTGCTACCCGATTGGCGTCAAGATCCCGACCGCCCCTTGACCCAAGAAGTCACCGCAGATGAATTTTATTTGCTGGGGCCATCGGGCGATCTGCGCGTGCCCAATGCACTGATGCCACCCTTGATGAACAATCACGGTAATTTTGTTGGCTCACTCGCCAATGTTGCGCGTTGGCTTGGCGCACGCGCCGAAGCTTTGGGCGTCGAAATTTATCCGGGCTTTGCTGCGGCTGAATTGCTCTATGACGAAGACGATGATGTCGTTGTGGGCGTTGCCACCGGTGACATGGGCGTGGATCACGCTGGACAACCCAAAGCCTCGTTTGTGCGCGGCATGGAATTGCGTGGTCGTTATGTTTTGTTGGCCGAAGGTGCGCGCGGCTCTTTGAGCAAGCAAGTCATCAAAAAATTCGGGCTCGACATTGGCAAATCGCCGCAAAAATACGGCATTGGCCTCAAAGAAATTTGGGCGATTGATCCAGCGCTGCATCGCCCCGGCCTTGTGCAACATTCTTTTGGCTGGCCATTGGATTGGCGCACGGGTGGCGGCTCGTTTCTCTATCATATCGAAGACAATCAAGTTGCCGTCGGCTTCGTTGTGCATTTGAATTACGAGAACCCAACGCTCTCGCCATTTGATGAATTTCAGCGTTTCAAAACCCATCCACTCATTGCGCCTGTGTTTGCAGGTGGGCGTCGTTTGGCCTATGGCGCACGCGCCATTACAGAAGGCGGCTGGCAATCGGTGCCGCGTCTGGCCTTCCCCGGCGGTGGCTTGATTGGGTGCTCTGCTGGTCTCGTGAATGTGCCGCGCATCAAGGGCTCACACAATGCGGTGCTGTCGGGCATGTTGGTAGCAGAGCATGTCACAAAGGCGCTGGCCGATGGCCGCAAGAATGATGATCTGGCATCCTATGAGCGTGCTTGGCGCGGCTCGGATATTGGGCGCGATTTGTTTGCCGTGCGCAATGTGAAGCCGCTATGGACGAAGTTTGGCACATGGCTTGGCGTGCCGCTGGGTGCGTTGGATATGTGGATCAATCAGATCTTCAAATTCTCACCGCTGGGCACTTTGGCGCATGGCAAGCCCGATCACGCGACCCTCAAGCCATTGTTTGAGGTCAAGCCGATCACCTATCCCAAGCCCGATGGTAAATTGACCTTTGATCGCTTGTCGTCGGTGTTTTTATCCAACACCAATCACGAAGAAGATCAGCCCTGCCATTTGAAGCTGAGAAATGCGGAAATCCCCGTCATCAGCAATCTGCCCAATTTTGGCGAACCGGCGCGGCTGTATTGCCCTGCTGCAGTCTATGAAATTGTCTATAGCGATGAAGCGACAAAGGCCGATCCGCGCTTTGTGATCAATGCGCAGAATTGTTTGCATTGCAAAGTCTGCGACATCAAAGACCCGGCCCATAACATCACATGGACCCCGCCTGAGGGCGGTGGTGGGCCCAACTATCCCAATATGTGATTGGAGCAGCGCCAACGGGCACCTGATCTGCTGGCGTTGCAAGAGCGTAGACACGACAGGTGACAGTGATACCTATGCCGTGATCTAAGAGGGAGAAATCCCCGCCAGAAGGAACTGCCATGTCTGCTGCAACCCAAACAACACCCGCACCAACCAAGTCGCGCTTGCCGCCAGAACTGGTCATTGTTGCAGGCTGCATGATTGCGGTTTTGACCTTTGGTCCGCGTTCGGCGCTTGGTGTGTTTCAGCTTCCCATTTTGGCAGAATATGGTTGGGGCAGTAATGTCTTCTCCTTCGCCATGGCGATGCAATATTTGATGTGGGGCATTGGTCAGCCATTTTCGGGCGCGATGGCGGATCGGTATGGTTCGTTCCGCGTGCTGACCATTGGCACGCTGCTCTATGGCGCGGGCCTCGTCATGATGTCCTATTCCACAACGCCCACCAGTTTCTCACTGACCAGTGGTGTGTTGATGGGCTTTGGCCTTTCGGGGTGCTCATTCAATTTGGTGATTGGTGCGCTGGGCAAGCTCGTGCCACCGCACATGCGCTCGATGGCGTTTGGCCTTGGCACCGCTGCGGGCTCGTTTGGGCAGTTTTTGTTTTCGCCAATCGCTGGCATGATGGTGGGCGGTGTGGGTTGGCATACAACCGCCGTTGTCTTTGGCGTTTTGATGCTGGCTGTTTTGCCCCTCGCCCATTTCGTCTCTAGCCCGCCGATGAGCGAGACCGATGCTGTGGGTGGTCCGCCGCAACAATCCATCAAACAAGCGTTGAGCGAAGCCTTTGCGCATCGCTCTTATGTGTTGCTGGTGCTGGGCTTTTTCACCTGCGGCTTTCAGCTCGCCTTCGTGACAATCCACTTTCAAAAATACGTGGTTGAAGCGGGCCTTGCACCAGAGGTTGGCTATTGGGCTTTCGCACTGGTAGGCATTTTTAATATCATGGGCTCGTTGTCGGCAGGCTGGCTTGGCACGCGTATGCCGCGCCGTTGGATTTTGTCCTTCATCTATCTCTCGCGCGCGCTGGTCACAGTCGTGTTCATCTCCATGCCCGCCACAAGCTGGTCGGCCTATATCTTTGGTGCGCTGACGGGTCTGTTGTGGCTCTCAACCGTGCCGCCCACATCGTCGTTGATTACCGTGATGTTTGGCACGCGTTATTTCTCCATGCTGTATGGCTTTGCGTTCTTCTCGCATCAGGTTGGTGGCTTTGTGGGCCTCTTGCTGAGCGGTACCATCCGCGAAGCTACCGGTTCCTATTACGCCATGTGGTGGATCTCGATTGCGCTGGGCGTGGTCTCGGCCCTCATCAACCTGCCTATCGTCGAAAAGCCAATTGCGCGCGAGGCATTGGCTGCGGCAACCTAAGATCCAAGATTCGAAAAATTGGGGAAACGTCATGTCGACATTCAAAGCTTTGCGTATTGATAAGGACGATGCGGGCTATCGCGCCGCCATCACGCAATTCGATGATGCTGATTTGATGGAGGGTGACGTAACAGTTCGCGTCACCCATTCCACTGTGAACTATAAGGACGGCCTCGCCATAACGGGCAAATCGCCTGTGGTGCGCCGCTTTCCGATGATCTCGGGTATTGATTTTGCGGGCGTGGTGGAGAGCTCGCAACATGCCGAGTTCAAGCCAGGCGATCAGGTGATCCTCAATGGTTGGGGTGTGGGCGAAACCCATTTGGGTGGCCATGCGCAACGTGCTCGTGTGAAGGGCGATTGGCTGGTGCCGCTGCCTGCGGGCTTGAGCGCTGCGCAAGCCATGTCGATTGGCACGGCTGGTTACACCGCCATGTTGGCTCTGATGGCGCTTGAGCGTTTTGGTGCAAAGCCTGCCGATGGTCCTGCCATTGTCACGGGTGCTGCGGGTGGTGTGGGCTCTGTTGCCATCGCACTTTTGTCGCGCGCCGGTTGGCATGTGATTGCCTCGAGCGGTCGCCCGCAGGAAAAAGATTATCTGCATCATCTGGGTGCCAGCGAAATCATTGAGCGCGCTGAACTGTCCGCACCGGGTCGCCCCTTGGGTAAAGAGCGTTGGGCCGCTGGTGTCGATTGCGTCGGCTCGCATACGCTTGCCAATGTATTGGCACAAACCAAAACCCATGGCGCTATTGCGGCCTGCGGTTTGGCTCAAGGCATGGATTTGCCAGCAACTGTTGCGCCCTTCATTTTGCGCGGCGTCTCACTGCTCGGCATCGATAGTGTCATGTGCCCCAAGGTCAAACGCTTGGAAGCATGGAACCGTTTGGCGCATGAACTCGATCACGCCAAACTGGCTGAAATCACAACAACAATCAGCTTCGACGAAGTGCCGGAAACCGCGCGTGCGATCCTAGAAGGCCATGTCCGCGGCCGCGTTGTGGTTGAGATCGCTTAAGACTGTCCATACAGCGGCGCACAACCGCCCTTAACTCCCAGATCCCGGATCGGCGCTTGGCGTGTCCGGGATGACACTGGGGGTTGATTGACCAGTAAATTGGAACCCCCCAACGCTTGAGGGCGTTGCCTTGACGAGAGAGTTGATCCTCTCGCGCTGTCTCACAGCAGTGATCGTTCAATAGCCAAATGTCATCGACACTCATCATCGGCCCGCGCATTGGCGGTCGAGATGAGCCGATTTTTGCTGCCCAAATGAGGCAATCGCAGAGGCAATCACATGAGCATTCCGTTTATGAAAGAACCGGACACTGAGGCTTTTGAAGAGCTCCCAGCTCGCGCGGTTAGTCCCTATCGCAATCTGGTGACGCCAGAAGGTCTGGCGCAGATTGAAACGGAAATGGCGCGGATGCAGGCTGAGTTTCAGCAAGCCCAAAAGGCCAATGATCGCGTTGCAATTGCCCGCGCCTCGCGTGATTTGCGCTATTGGTCGGTACGTCGGACCTCAGCAGAACTTGTGCCGCCCATGGCCACGACTGACGTTGTTCACTTTGGCAACACCGTCACCATTTTGCGCGAAGACGGCCGCAAATTACGCTATCGCATCGTGGGCGAAGACGAGGCCGATCCTGTCAAAGGCATGATCTCGCATGCCTCACCCTTGGCGCGCGCGCTGATTGGCAAACGCATCGGCGAAGTTGTGGCAGCAGGACAGGGCGAGGCCGAAATCGCTGCAATTGAATGATTATCGGGGGGCTGCGGCGCGGTTGAGGCGATCCACAATCGCCTCGCCCAAACCCTCATTGGGGATTGGTGCCACAGCAATGGTCTGCGCGCCGCTCGCATCTAGCTTACGCAAAAACGCAAACAGATTGGCCGCCGCTTTCACCAGATTTTTGGCCTCCGACAAATCCATGCGGTTCTTTGCATCGGGGAATTGCCGCCCAAAATCCAGCACAGCCTCACCCTCATTGATGGATTGCGCATTTAAGCGCACCTTGGCGCGCGGTGCGTAATGTGAGGCGAGCAGACCGGGCGCAATTGGCGCATCATTTTTGGTGAATGTGGGCTCGGACAACGCGTGCCCCAACACGCGCTCCAGATCAGCGCGCGCCACGCCACCCGGACGCAGCAACGCCGCCTTGTCATCAAGGCAAGCAACGATGGTGGATTCAACGCCCACCTGCGTTTTGCCGCCATCCAACACAATATCAATTAGCCCATCCAAATCTTCCAACACATGCGCTGCATTGGTCGGGCTGACGCGTCCTGATGTATTGGCGGAGGGGGCCGCAATTGGTTTGCCAAAAGCAGCTAACAAACTCAAAGCCAGCACATGGTCAGGGACACGCAGCGCCACGCTGGGCAGGCCCGCGCGCGCCAGATCGCTCACGCTACATTCAGGCTGGGCAGGCACAACTAACGTTAGAGGGCCGGGCCAAAATGCTTGCGCTAAATTCAGCGCATCGGCGTTGAACACGCCTTCCATTTGCGCGTCGTCGAGCGTGGCCACATGGGAAATCAGCGGATTAAATTGTGGCCGCCCCTTGGCAGCGTAAATGCGCGCCACAGCCTCACCATTGGTGGCGTCCGCGCCAAGGCCATAAACGGTCTCGGTGGGGAACGCGACAAGGCCACCCTCCACCAAACAATCGGCATCCGCTTCCAAGCTCTCTTCATCATCGAAGAGATGGCGTGTGGTCTGATTGCGGTCTGCGGGGTTATCACTCATCAAGTCTACCAATAAGCCTTTATTGACGCGCTCGAAAGCGCATGGTTTATATATGAACTATCCGATGAAGCGGGCTATGAGCCTTGTCGGATGCAGAGGCGGCTGCGTCAAGCAGTGCGTTCTTGCTTAAAGGGGAGATGGAAATGTTTCATGCGCCCGTTGACGATATCATCCACGCACTGCGCCATGAAGGCGGCGCAAGCTTTGGCGAAAGCTGCCCCGATGATTTGCTCCATGGCATTATGCATGAAGCGGCCCGCTTGGCCGAAGATGTTCTAGCCCCCATCAATCATTCTGGAGATAAGGTCGGCGCGCAATTTCTCAATGGCGCGGTGACCACGCCACCGGGTTGGCGCGAGGCTTATCATGCGTGGCGCACCGGCGGTTGGAATGGTGTTGTGGCCCCCGCCGATCAGGGCGGCATGGATTTGCCCCATCTGCTTAACAGCGCGTGCATTGAAATGTGGAGCGGCGCCAACACCGCCTTCATGCTCGCGCCCATTCTTACCTTTGGGGCCATTGATGCGTTAGGCGCGCATGGTTCTGAAAGCCTACAAAAAATATATCTACCAAAGCTCATTTCGGGCGAATGGACTGGCACGATGAATTTGACTGAGCCACAGGCTGGTTCAGATTTATCAGCCTTGCGCACAAGCGCAGCGCGCCATGCTGACGGCTCTTATCGCATTACGGGCCAGAAGATTTTCATCACCTTTGGCGAGCATGATCTCACCGACAACATTGTACATATGGTTTTGGCGCGCCTGTCTGACGCGCCCGCTGGCACGCGCGGCCTATCGTTGTTTCTTGTGCCAAAATATTTGGTAAAACCAGATGGCAGCTTAGGTGCGCGCAATGATGTGCGCTGCCAAAGCATCGAACATAAACTTGGCATTCATGGCTCGCCCACATGCACAATGATTTTTGGCGATGACGGTGGCGCAATTGGTTATTTGATTGGCGAAGAAAATCGCGGCCTCGCCTGCATGTTCACCATGATGAACAATGCGCGCCTCGCCGTTGGGCTTGAAGGTGTGGGCCTATGCCAGCGCGCCACACAACAAGCGATCGAGTTTTCGCAACTCCGTCGGCAGGGTCGCGCTGCTGATGCGCCAGAAGGCACGCTCTCACAAATCATCGAGCATGTGGATGTGCGCCGCATGTTACTCACCATGCAATCGCTGACCATGGCGTCGCGTCTCATTTGCTATCGCACCGCTGCCGCGATTGATGCGGCCCATCGCGCGCATGATCCCATTGAGCGCCAAAGTGCGACAGAACGCGCCGGATTGTTGACACCGGTGGCAAAAGCTTTCTCTACCGACAACGCTATTGAGGTGGCCTCCATCGGTGTGCAGGTGCATGGCGGCATGGGCTATATTGAAGAGACGGGTGCCGCCCAGCATGTGCGCGATGCACGTATCACAGCCATTTATGAAGGCACCAATGGCATTCAGGCCATTGATTTGGTGATGCGCAAACTAACGCTGTCTGGTGGCGCAGCTTTACGCGCCGAAATCCAAGACATGCGCCAAGCTCTAGCGCAGGTGCGCGCTGCCGACATTCCCAATTTCATGCTCGCCTTAGAGCAATTGGATGGTGCGGTGGAGTCGTTTGAACAGGCCAGTGTCTATCTGTCGCTAGCGCGGCCGGATGAGAAATTGGCGGGTGCAACAGCCTATCTCAAATTGTTTGGGCTTGTGCGCGGAGGCGTGAGCTTGGCCCATATGGCGCAGCAGCAAAATAATGCGCGCCTCATCGCACTTGCGCGCTTTTTTGCCGAAGTGCTTGTGTCAGCCGCGCCCAGTCATGCGTTTACGATTATGTATGCAGCCAATAGCGTCACCGAGGCCAAATCTGTTTTCTAGTCATCCCTCTCATGAGGTCTTGCCATGATCCCTGGATTAAAGCGCAGCTTTGAAGGTCATGTTCTCACGCTGACGTTTGATCGTCCGCAAAAGAAAAACGCACTCACCGGCGCGATGTATGAAGCACTCACCGAAGCGTTGCGACATGCCGATATGGACGATCAAGTGCGCGCGATTGTTTTGCACGGGAATGGCGGCACCTTTACAGCGGGCAATGATATCAATGATTTTATTGCCACGTCAGGAGACTTTACCGATTTTCCAGCGCTGCATTTCATCAAGCAATTAGCGATCTGTGATACGCCGATTGTTGCAGCCGTTGATGGCGCGGCCATTGGCATTGGCACGACTTTGCTGCTGCATTGTGATCTCGTCTATGCCTCGCCCGCAGCATTGTTTGTGATGCCCTTCATTGATCTGGCCTTGGTGCCAGAGGCGGCTGCCAGCCTGCTTGTGCCAATGCGTTTTGGTTTGGCCAAAGCCAGCGAGCTTTTGTTGCTGGCTGATCCCATCAATGCTGATGAGGCGCATCGCATTGGGTTGGTGAACGCGGTTGTGCCCTCAGTCGATGTGTTGAAAATTGCGACGGCCCAAGCCCATCGTCTTGCAGCAAAACCTGTTCATGCCATGAAGACCACGCGGCGATTGTTGCGCGGGGATTGCAAAGTGATTGTTGAGCGCATTTATCACGAGGCCGAATTGTTCCGCGACGCTCTGCGCTCAGATGAAGCGCGCGACGCATTCACGCAATTTTTATCACGCAACAAAGCAGGTTGATTGATGTCACTTCAAGGCAAAACACTTTTCATCACCGGCGCATCGCGCGGCATTGGTTTGGCAATTGCACTGCGCGCATCGCGGGAGGGCGCCAACATCGCCATTGCCGCCAAAACCACTGAGCCCGATCCGCGCATACCGGGTACAATTTTCTCAGCCGCTAAAGAGATTGAAGCGATGGGTGGCAAAGCATTGCCCTTAAGCGTCGATGTGCGCGATGAAGATCAAGTGCGGAGTGCGCTTGCTGCCTGCGCTGAGGCGTTTGGCGGCATTGATGTTGTCGTCAACAATGCCAGTGCGATCTCGCTCACCACTTCACAAAAAACTGAGATGAAGAAATTTGATCTGATGCATCAGGTCAATGCACGTGCGACGTTTATGGTGTCTAAACTTGCGGTGCCTTACTTACAAAAATCCGCCAATCCCCATATTCTGGTGATGTCGCCACCGCTTGATATGAGGGAAAAATGGTTTGCCCCACATACCGCTTACAGCATGGCCAAATTTGGTATGAGTTTGGCTGTGTTGGGATTGGCTGGTGAATTGCGTGGCCTTGGCATTGCCGTCAACGCATTGTGGCCGCGCACAACAATTGCAACGGCGGCTGTCAAAAATCTGTTGGGGGGTGATGCGCTCATTCGCGCGTCACGCACACCCGACATCGTGGCGGACGCCGCAATGCTCATCTTTGCAAAGTCGGCGCGCGACTTCACAGGCCAATTCGTCATCGACGATAGCCTTTTGTTTGCACATGGTGTGCGCGACTTCGATCACTATCGCGTCGATCCCACATGCATGCTCATGCAAGACTTTTTCATCCCTGAGGATGACAAGCCTCCCGCAAGCCTCGCAGCTGTGCGCTAGACGTCAGGCCAAGCCTTACGCAACGAGCCTTACGCAACGAGACCGGGTAGATAGCCATGCTCAACAAGCGCATGAATACGGCCCAGAATGCCACGCATCTGTTCTGATGAAGCTGAGCACAGCGAGCTCAAGCGCATTTTGTCATCGTAAGGCTCAAGGCGTGACAAAGAAAAACGTGCGCTCTCTGCAATCATATTGAACTCAGCGCAGAGCTGATCGAAAATCATCTTCACTTGCTCATCAACGCGACCATAGGCTTCGATGGCTGCAAAGCGGCCGGGCAACGGCGAATGTGTGAAGTAGGTGACATAATCAAGCGGCTGCCATGCTTCGATGTCATGAATGAATTCATGAGCCTGCGGCGCTTGTTCGAACATCATCACGAGGATGCCGAAATTGTTGAGATAATCATTTGCGAGATTTGAAACTGTGCTGACAAAATTGACTTCATCGACAACAGGCATTGGATATTGAACATAAGACATTGGCGATCGACCTTGTTAAATGCCGAAAGCTTAGCGCGTGAACCCTAACGAGGTGTTGCCGAAATCAACAATAATTGCTTTACTAAACGTCATGTGTGGACGCTATGCAATCACGCTGCCGCCGGAAGCGCTTCGCGCGATCTTCCGTTACGTCGAGCAGCCAAACTTTCCGCCGCGCTATAACATAGCGCCGACGCAGCCTGTGCCTATTGTGCATATGACGCTTGAACCTGACGGCACACGGGCGCGTCATTTAACCCTTGTGCGGTGGGGCTTTTTGCCCGGGTTCGTGAAAGATCCCAAAGATTTTCCACTCGTCATCAATGCGCGCGCAGAGACACTTGCCGATAAGCCAAGCTTTCGAACGGCTCTGCGTCATCGTCGCTGCATCTTTATTGCAGATGCGTTTTACGAATGGAAACGCAGGCCGGGAAAAATATCAAAACCATTTTTGATTCGCCGCGCCGATCATGCGCCCATGGCGATGGCTGGTTTATGGGAGACTTGGATGGGCCCCAATGGTGAGGAGACGGATAGCGCGTGTATCATCACAACAGATGCCAATGGTCCCATCTCCGCTATTCATCATCGCATGCCGGTGATTCTAGAGCCTGAGAATTTTGATGCATGGCTCGATCCCTTGAATGGGGATGTTGATGAAATGCTAGCCCTTGCGAAACCTGCGGCTGATGATGTGTTGGAGTTTTTTGAAATCAGCACAGCAGTCAATCGTGTGTCCAACGACAGTGCAGATATTCAATTGCCATCGACATCAGATGACGACGCGCCTGAGCCTAAAAAAGCGCGCGTGAAGAAAACCTCAGCGCAGGGCTCTTTATTCTGAGCGCAAAACTTTATTGGGATTGAGTAGATTGTCTGGGTCGAGCGCGTGCTTAATCGCGCGCATCACATCCATCGCCACTTCGTCTTTCACGCCGGGCAGAAGATCGCGCTTGAGCGTGCCAATGCCATGTTCAGCAGAGATCGAGCCGTGATGCTTGGCCACAATGCCATGCACGATGTCATTCACTTCATACCAGCGTGAGAGAAACTCGGCTTTGTCCGCACCAATGGGCTGCGAGATATTGCAATGAATATTGCCATCACCCAAATGTCCAAACGGCACCATGCGTGCGCCCGGAATATGTGCGGTGACAGCTGCGCTCACCTGTTCCAAAAATTCCGGCACGCGCACAACAGGCACAGACACGTCATGCTTGATCGAGCCGCCTTCAAACTTTTGCACTTCGGAGAGCAATTCTCGCAAGCGCCAAAAATCGGCGCGTTGATCGAGCGAAGTCGAGAGTGTCGCATCCAAAATCAAGCCGCGCTCCAACGCGGTGCTCAACAGCTCCGTGAGCTTGTCATCCAAACCATGCGTGGCCTGTGATGTCAGTTCAATCAGCACATACCAATCATGTGCGTGTTCCAACGGCTCACGCGCTTGCGCATGGGTGACAACAAATTCAATGCCGATGCGCGGAATGATTTCAAACGTCTTGACCTCATCGCCCACCATATGCTGCGCCAATTGCAAAAAAGCCAAAGCTTGTTGCGGATCGCTCAAGCCCACAAAGGCAGTCGCAATCGAGCGCGGTTTGGGAAACAGTTTCACAACGGCGGCTGTGATGATGCCCAATGTGCCTTCAGCGCCCATAAACAAATGTTTGAGGTCGTAGCCGGTGTTGTCTTTCTTTAGCTTGGACAATTGATTGAGCACACGGCCATCGGCCAGCACAACTTCAACACCCATCACAAGATCACGCGTATTGCCATAGGCCAGCACAGCTGTTCCGCCAGCGTTGGTGGATAGATTGCCACCAATCGTGCATGAGCCCTCAGACGCCAGCGAGAGCGGAAACAAACGATCCACACTCAACGCTGCTTCTTGCACGGCGTGCAATGTGAGGCCCGCTTCAACAATCATCGTATTAGAGGCGACATCGATCTCACGAATGTGATGCATGCGCTTGAGCGAGATCACAATCTCATTGCCGCTCGCATCAGGTATCTGCCCGCCAACCAAACCGGTGTTGCCACCTTGGGGCACAACGCGTGTCTGCGTCTCGTGACAGATGCGCATGATGGCCGCCACTTCCGCCGTGCAGCTGGGGCGCAACACGCAGGCCGCTTGTCCGCGGAATAAATCGCGCGGCTCAGCGAGATAGCCCGCCGTGTCTTGCGTATCCACAAGCACATGCTGCGCACCCACAATGGTGGCAAAGCGTGCCAGAAGAGCAGTTCGATCCATCGTCATGACATCAAGCCTTGCGTGAAACTCTTGTCGGCTCAACCCAGAAGGCGGCCGCGTTTTTTACCCTTGACCACTTTCTTTTGAAAATAGCCGACCAATTCTACATGAGTGGAATGGCGGAATTGATCCACCGGAATGACGCGCTCAAGCTCATAGCCGCCCGCCATCAAAATCTTGGCATCACGCGCGAAGGTTTGCACATTGCAAGACACGCCCACAATGCGCGGCACAGAACTCAGCGCCAATGTGCGCGCTTGCAGCTCAGCGCCCGCGCGTGGCGGATCAAACACCACCGCTTCCACGCCGTTGAGCTCATCGCCCGCCATCGGGCGCTTAACGAGATCACGCGTCATGGGCGTCATGCCACGCAGAGATTGCGCGCCACCAAAGGCGCGCATCAAAGCTTTCACCGCAGGGCCGTCTGTCTCCACCGCAATCACTTCGGTGATTTCAGCCAAGCGCAGCGCAAACGTGCCCACACCACAGAACAAATCCATCACGCGTTTGGCTTTGCCCACACCTTCAATCACAAGGCGCGACAATGTTTCTTCGCCCATGGTTGTGGCTTGCAAAAAAGTGCCCGGTGGAATTGGCACAAGTGTTTTGCCCATGCGCACCAAAGGTGTGCGCCGTTCAATCAGCATTTCACCATGATTGGAAATGCGCGCCAGATCGTGCTCTTCAGCGACGATCAACAAACGCTTGCGCTCAGGTGGCTCGAGCGGACCTGTGCCGCGAATATCAACATCCAGTCCTTCCAGACTTTCTGTCACGATAATGTCAAGCGGCTTTGCAAGGCCGCGCAATGTGTCAGCAATCGCATGTGCGGTTGGT
>CAIUDK010000327.1 GCA_903897875.1 uncultured Hyphomicrobiales bacterium | reverse complement strand
CTGTTGAGGTCGCCAAAACACCACGCGCATGGGTGGATTTTTGCGCGCGCTACATTTCCGAATGCGATGTCCCTGTGTTGAAAGCGCAGGATGTTGTGCTCACACAGACAGTCGAGCGTTTGATTTCCAAGGTGAACACTTTCGTCAATCAAGACATCAAACCCATGTCAGACTCTGACCATTGGGGTGTGGCCGACCGTTGGGATATCCCCTCGGATGGCTTTGGCGATTGCGAAGATCTGGCTCTTTTGAAGCGTAAAATGCTGATGGAAGAAGGGTTGCCGCGCCAAGCGCTTCTCATCACCATCGTGCGTGACCGACACAATGAGGGCCATGCACTCCTCACCGTGAAGACGGATCGCGGCGATATTGTTCTGGACAATAACACCAGCGACATTCTGGCTTGGCAAAAGGCGCCCTATCATTTTTCTAAGCGCCAGTCGCAAGAAAACCCCAACGTCTGGGTGCGCCTGCAAGGCGAGACAGATCAGGAATTTGCCGTCTCTCGCTAGATGATGAAAGCACGGCGCTTGCCTTTTAGTGCAAAGCGGCCAAAGTGCGCTCATCATAAATATAGGGGGAATTGATGGGGACCAACCTCACACTGAAAGCATCAGACGGACACAGCCTGTCAGCCTATCGCGCTGATCCTGTTGGCACACCGCGCGCCGCCGTGGTTGTTGTGCAAGAGATTTTTGGCGTCAATCACCACATCCGCAGCATTTGCGACCGTTTGGCCGCTGAAGGCTATGTGGCCATTGCGCCTGCCCTGTTCGATCGCATCGAGCCCAACTTCCAGTCCGGCTATTCGCCTGAAGAAGTTGAAGTCGCGCGCGGCTTTATTCCCAAAGTAGACTGGGCCAAGGTGATGCTCGACATGGCAGTGACCGTGGACGAAGCAGCGCATGTGGGCAAAGTCGGCGTCATTGGTTTCTGTCTTGGTGGCTCTGTTGCCTATTTGGCTGGCGTGCGCTTGCCAGTGCAGACCGCCATCTGCTGCTACGGCGGCCAGATTGTGAAACATGCCGACAACGCACCAAAGTGCCCAACACAAATGCATTTTGGCGACAAGGATCATGGCATTCCCTTGACCGATGTCGAGCAGATCAAAGCCAAGCGCCCTGAGTGCGAAGTGAATATTTACGCTGCAGGACATGGCTTTATTTGCGATGAACGCGCCAGCTATGATGAGACCAGCGCCAAGCTCGCTTGGTCACGCAGCATTGATTTTCTGCGCAAACATCTGGGCTAAAATTGATGCCGCTCTCTGTATTGAGAGCGGCATTTTTCTTTAGTGCGGTTTGTAGGGGCCAAGTTCTTTCACGGCCCAATCGACATAGGATTTATCGAGCACTTGATCGACGCTGATCGTGCCTTTGATAAGACCTTGCGCTTTATAAAACGCCCAATCGGTGCGCAGGCTTTCCACATTTGGCCAACCATCGGGATCGAACGCCGCTGGCACCAGCACACGCAACAAAGCTGGATCTTTCATGCTGGAATATTTGGCCAGAATGGCGATGATCTCTTCGCCCTTAGCGTTGGCCGCAATATGCCCATTCTCCAGCCCATCCTGATAGGTGCGAATGCCGCGGATATAGGCTTTCATCAATTTGCGCGCGACATCTGGACGCTTGCGGGCAAACAGATCGCTATAAACAACAGCTGCCAATTGCGCGTTGTTGCGCATCTGCGCCACTGACATCAATTGCACGGCAGAACCATTCTTTTGCGCGGCTGTCAAAAACGGCTCTGGCACAATGCTGGCCGCAATCGCGCCACTGGCATAGGCCGCCATATGTTGCGGCAGGCCCATGAAGACGGGATCAATATCGGCAAAGCTCAAGCCTTCTTTGCGCAAGGCCTCGTCCATCACGGCGGAATCATTGGCGCCCGGCGCAGTAAATCCAATCTTGCGGCCCTTAAGGTCTTTGATGGATTTCACTTCGCCAGACTCCACAAGCGCCTTGCGCACGAGCAGACCTTGCAGCGAATAGGCCAAAGTGTTGCGCCCCTTATCGGCCACCACACGCATGGTGATTTCGCGCTCAAAAGCGTTGTAAAGACCGGCAGAAACTGCGCCCGCCCCCACATCAATATCGCCGGTGGAGAGTGGGGCAATCATTCGCGCGCCGGAATCGAAGGGGATCATCTCCACCTCAATGCCTTCGTCGCGGAAATAGCCCTTGGCATCGGCGACATAAAAGCCGACGTCGCCCGTGCCACCGATGATTGCGATTTTAACAAGCTCTGCCGCTGTCAGCGGACCGGCAGCCAAAGCAAGAGTGGCCGTAAATAAACACCGCAGCCCGATTAGCCGCGCGCGCGTGATGAGCATATCGTCCTCCCAAGTCCGGGTTATGAATCCCGTTGTCAGGCAGACTAATGCTCACCCACGCTGAAGCGCAAGCGGCTGTGGCTTGATCGTTCTGCCTATATCAATGCAGCCAATTCAGCCACGATCCGATCTGGACATTCTAGCGGGGTCAAATGGCGTGCCTTTGGCAGCACATCATAGGTGGAGCCCGCAATGCCGCGGTGCAGCACTTCGGCCATGGCGATTGGTGTGGCGTAATCTTCCTCGCCCACCAAAATGCAGGTTGGAACCTTGATTGAAGCGAGCTTGTCGCGCAGATCGAAGTTTCCAAGCATGTTGCAAGTGGCCGCATAGGCCGCAACGTCGTTCTTCAAGAATGTTGCAACGCACGCATCAACAACTTCTGGATGCGCCACTTTGAACGCATCGCCGAACCAACGTGTCAGCTGGAATTCGATCAGCGAGCCCAAACCCTTTTCGGTGGCAGCCTTTGCGCGCCCCGCCCAAGCTGTTGGCGCATCATCACCGTAGAAGCATGTCGTATCAATCAGTGCCAAAGCTGAGACGCGGGCCGCATGGCGCGTGGCGAAGGCCAAAGTGATCGAGCCACCCATGGACGAGCCACCCACAACGGCCGTTGGCCACTGCAAATGATCCATCAAATCAGACAGATCGTCAGCAAAGAGTTCAGTCGAATAAGGACCAGCAGGCTTGTCGGACGCGCCATGACCACGACAATCATAGGTCAGCACAGCGGCCTTATCGGCCAAACGCTCTGCAACCACGGTCCAATAGGCATGGTCCATCGCCAGCGAGTGGATCAAAACAATGCGCTTCTTGGATTGCGGATCACCATGCAAACGATAGACAATTTTCGTCCCGTCGCGGGTCTGGCAGCTAGACAAAGTTGAGCTCATGGTGCGCTTCTCCTGCGATTGTGAAAAACTTGTGAAAAATCAGGTCCATTGCCAAGCTGTCTTGGCAATCGCAATGGCCCTCATCGATCAGGCATTTTTTGGCTGTATCGCCGACGAATGCGACGATCAAAAACATCACCGCGTTTTAGACGTGGGATCGACTTTGTCAATTTGGGATAAAATCCTTCGCGATCTAAACCCAACACAATGATCGATAACTTGCGTCGCAAACATCGATGACTTAATCAGCGACTTCAGCCGCTTCTACATACTCACCAT
>CAIUDK010000326.1 GCA_903897875.1 uncultured Hyphomicrobiales bacterium | reverse complement strand
ATATGATGCCCGGTCTTTTAACATTGATTTCAAGACCAAAACCATTTCTTTTTCCTCAATAAACGGCCGGCAAAGAATCCAGTTTAATGCCAATCCTTACTATGAACAATATTACTCGGGCAAAGTCTGTTCCGCAGACCTTTGCTGGAGTAAAAAAAGTAAAAAATTCTTTTTTCATGTTGTCCTTGAGTTCGCCGACCCTGTTCCCCCAGAACCTTCAAAAGTTCTTGGAGTGGACTTAGGTTTAAATAACTTAGCCGTCTCCTCAGACGGGAAATTTTATATGAAGCATTCAGTTCGAGGCCACGTATCAAAAATTCAGGGCCTGAAATCACGTCTTCAAGGTAAAGGCACTCCTTCCGCGATAAGGCATTTAAAGGCCGTATCAGGCAGGGAGCACCGGTTTCGCCGGGACGTGAATCATTGCGTGACAAAACAAATTGTTCGTCGAGCAAAGACCCTAGGTTATGATACTGTTGCGATCGAGAATCTTAAAGATATTCGGCAGCAAAATCGAGAACTTAAGAAGATTTTCAGAGCTCGGTTAAATTCTTGGCCTTTTGATCAGTTCCGGCAATTTTTGACTTACAAGGCTTTAGCCCAAGGGATAGGTCTTGCGATAGTAGATTCACGATACACGAGCCAGAAATGCTCTCGCTGTGGAAATGTTCTTAAGACTCAGCGTGATGGGAATGAGTTCCACTGCGCTATCTGTGGATATCAAAACCACGCGGACTTGAACGCTTCGTACAATATTTCAAAGAACTGTTTGCCAGAGGTACAGCTTAAAGAGACTCTGGGGTCTGAGTGGCACGCCTGCTCAGACGGGGCCGTTGTTCAACCGGCCTATTGTGGTGGCACTGCGGTAGCAATACCAGCACTTGTCTAATCACAAGCCCACGAATTTATTCGTGGGTGGTTGACGTGGGTTCGTATTTCCTGGTCATCATCCATTTCAATCGGGTTCTTTAAATCTTCCATAAAAAGCTAGCTCTCCCAATCATCTACTTTTAAAATATAAACTGTTCCGTCCAGTTTCTTGTATGTTGTTCTAACCGTAACATCAGGATTCACATCGGTGTAGTATTCTTTTTTTACAAACAAGAGCCTGAACCACAATTTAATTTTTTTAAACATTTTATCTTTCCATTAAAACTTAAAACTGACCGGTTGCGATGCGCCCCCGCTGCCGAGAGCTTGGCTTTGGCTAGACACGCTCTGGCTTACGAACTGGGCCAGCTTCGCCAATTTTCCCGGTGAAGCATTGCCAATCGATACGTACTCATCTAGGCCCGCATCCTTACGGAAGTTCTCCAGATAATTCTTGAAATGCTGATCTGCATCATTGACCCCAATAAGAATCGTACGCAAGGATTCAACAATGCCCTCGGACCGGACCCGCTCGATCGCCCCCTTGATGTCGGCCGGGTTCGAGACCGCTGTCGACGCGTTTTCCTCACCATCGGTTAGAATGAAAAGAATTGCATTGCAGAGAAACTTTTGCTTATACAGTTTCTTACCGTAGTCGTACAAGGCGTCGACTGCCTCCATGGTAGCATCATAAAGAGGTGTCCCACCGTTAGGGCTCAAACAGTCCTTGAATTGGGCCGGATCCAAAGAGCTCAAAAGAGAAAACCCGTGGATCTCGTCAACGCATGACTGACCTCCAAATTTAGAGTTGAAAGCCGTCGTACGATAGAGCAAGTTCTCGGCCCGGGGCGATTTCTTGCAAGCGTCGACACTCGTTACAAGCATGTCCTCAAGAGCTGCTTTAAATGCCGAGACCGACCCAGATTGATCCGAGACCATTTGCACGATCGTGTATTCGGTGGCGCCGAGTTTGTCGATGCTGACATTTGTGTACTGGAATCCGTGTACGGTCTTATTGACATCATCCACGGACAATCCTTGCAATTTTGGCATACCTACTCCTTTTAAGTTATTGTTTTCGACGATTCCATTTTCGTGCAGCAATTTTACGTGACATACCCTGCGGCCCACGCGCTCCACAGTTATGGCACTCAACGTACCAATATTCTCCATTATTAAACTCAGCTATTTCTAGATAAACCGGACCATCAATCTCTTTTTCTATTACTTCTTCAGTTGTCTCACAAAACATGCACGGTTTCAATTTCTCAATTTTTTCTTCAGACATGATCTTCTTCCTTTGCAAGGAATCCTAGCACATCAAGTTTGATGCCAATGGCTTCCAGTTGTTGACTCTCTCCAACAATTTTGTCGCCTTCTGTAATAACATAAATTCGACTGCCATTTAATTCTTCAACTAACCATACCTTATGGTTGGGCAGGTTACGGCATTTGGCGTAATCTGTAGTTATTGCATCAAACCACCATTTCACACCCTGTTCATTAATAAAGTCAGGTTTTTTATCGGTATCAACCATCGGTAAACGAATAACTTTCAATCCGAGGCCCGGTTGTTCTTTCTTCCCCTAATTCAGGGACCTGGATACCAAGGTTTTTCTCAAGCCATTCGGCCACGAGCCGACGATGGCAAAATTTCCCTTTCCCTTCCCAACATAACAAGATAGCATTCTCACCCAATTCCTCGAAGACTAACCGCGGGTCGAGGACATCCAGAACTCGTTTTTGGAACTGTTCCGTGTAGGCTACCTCATCCT
>CAIUDK010000325.1 GCA_903897875.1 uncultured Hyphomicrobiales bacterium | reverse complement strand
TTAGGCCTGCCGCCAGCGTTCGTTCTGAGCCAGGATCAAACTCTCAAGTTGAATGAGATATCTGATCTGACTGGTCACTGTATTACTCTTGACGAGTTCCAAACATACTCGCTTAAGCCTCACGGCATTAAGCGCGGTGTGTTTTGAAAACGTGACCGTCAGAGTGTTCTCAACATCCCTCACGAAGAGGAATGTTCGCAAGAACATCCGCCGTCCACGTTTCTCTTTCTTCCGATTTAATTGTCAAACAGCGCATTCATGGGGCGTGAGCTATGCTCAACACAAAAAGAATTTTCCCTGACGCTTATGCCAGGTGGTCAAAGACCCCGAGAAGCTCGTAAAATCCGTTCCGCGTTCGCTGCTAAGAGGCAACGTCGCCGCCGGTGTCGCTATATAGGTCGAGGGGGATCGAACTGTCAACACAGCTTTTCAAAAAAATTCAAAAAACTCTTCGCATTGCAGCAATCCCCCGGAAACCCGGGAGATTTAATTTCAGTGGGCCTGTTGATGACTCTTCTAGAGGCATTCCATGACAGTTTTTTGACCAGAACTGCCCGTTTTGCGCACTTCCGGCACCCTGACGATCTTGGCCTACCCAATCGTCCAAAGTGCCACTGCCCGAGAAAGCTTAGGCTTTCCGCGGCCTCTAGAATCCATCCTCGCCTGCTGCTGGGCTTCCGTTAGGGCCAACCCCTCCAGAAAACCGCCTATTTTAAGCTCCTGTTGCGTCCAATGTCCCCAAGTCTGCCCATTGGGCAGCTGCTGCGCGAAGATACCTTCCCCAATTTGCGTCCAGTTGAGTGGTCTGCCGCAATGGGGCCAAGTTCTGCTGCGCTTATTCCCCCATACAAGACGCGCGCCAAACCAGCGGCCCTGACCTCCCCCGTTGACGAGGTCTCAGCCGACGGTCATGGTCGCGCTTTCTGCTTTGGTGCTTCGCGGCTTGTTTGCTTGGACGCTTGGCGGAATTTGAATTTAAACGGAACACAGCAGCTTGGCAGTCCAGCGACTCTCACCTCAGGGAAACACGACAAGGTCCGAAGGGCGACGCTTTGAGCGCGCACCATCCTTCGTCAACCTTGGGCTTGAGCCCCCTTTAGAGGCCGATGGTCAGCGCCACAGCGATGATGACCATAGAAGGGTCTCGCTGCGCTGGCTGGGCGGCACTGTTCTGACCGGCCTTGCGGGTGCTGTCTTAATCAGCGCTGCGATTCTGGCAGCCTTCGATCGCAAGTCGCGGGTGGCTGAGGCCCCAGAACAGGCCAGCCACAAGGATTCGGTGGCAGGAGAGCTGGTCAATACGCGCAAAGGTGACCGCTTATTGCGTCCCGTTGACATTATTGCAGCCAAACAGACCTTCAAGGCGCCCTCAAGCACGATTGTGGGAGACCGAGAGGTGGTGCGTGTGCGCGGCTTCACCCGTGTGGCGACCAATCTGACCTTGTCCTCCTTTGGCTTTGCCGAGGACGTACCCACCTTCAACCCTCTGAAGCTGTTGGCCAATTCTCGTGATTCTCTTGAGGTCGCTCCCGATTCGGGTCCGGTCCAAGACGATTCGGAAATTTCCTTCTCGCTTCGCGATCTGGCCGGCATCGACCTCTCCGCTTCGGAGAGCGACCTAACGCCTGAAGAAGTTCAGGCTCAGGTGAACGAATATATTAAAGTTCTTGAGGCCGCGGGTAATAAGCCGTCCTTGCCGTTGCCATCTCAGCTCATGCTGATGCGCACCAGCAGAGCGAGCCTCGATATCAATTCGGGCTTTGGCTTTGCCACAGGTGGCGACAATGTCATCTCAGCACCCTTCTCATCCATTGAAGTGCGTATGGTCCCTGAGAATGTCACCAAGGTCACCAAGAACCCCACGCAAGAGAGTGACGAACGTCTCATTGTCATGCGGCGCGGTGAAACCCTTGATGATGTCCTGCGCAATTTGGGCGCCTCGCGTGATCAGATCCGCGCCCTATCGTCAATTATATCACAGGGAGGCCAGCCAGCTCTTACTGAAGGTCAGCGTCTAAAAGTTCTGTTGGCTGATATTGATGGCACTGCCACCAAGCAAGTCGCGCGTATTTCCATCTATAAAGATGAACAGGTGGAAACAACCGTTGCCGTCAACGATGAAAACAATTACGTCCTCGTCGCCAAAGCAAGCACCGAAGCGTCCTCGGCCAAACGCGGCGCCTCAGATGATGAGGATGACGAAGAAGAAACAGGCGGCATGCGGCTTTACGACAGCCTATTTGAAACCGCTCTCAAGCAAGACATTCCACGCCCCATCATTGACGATCTGGTGCGTGTCTTTGCAAATGATATTGATTTTCAACGCCCTGTGGCGGCTGGCGATACATTTGAGGCTTTCTACACCGAGAACGAAGAAGCCGGTGAGCATAACGATCTACTCTTTGCTGCTATCACCATTCGCAACGAAACATATAAATATTATCGCTATCAAACAGCCGAAGACAACCTTATCGATTATTACGATGAAAACGGACGATCATCGCGCAAGTTTCTGATTCGCAAACCCATCAGTACTGGTGAGCAACGCTCGGGCTTTGGTATGCGCCGCCATCCTATTCTTGGCTATACACGTATGCATACCGGTGTTGACTGGGCTGCGCCAATTGGAACACCCATCTTTGCAGCTGGCAACGGTACAGTCATCAAAGCTGGTCGCGAATCTGGCTATGGTAATCGTGTCGAAATTCAACATGCGAATGGCTACATCACCACCTACAACCATATGACGGGCTTTGCGCGCGGCATTCAAGAAGGCGTGCGTGTGCGACAAGGCCAAACAGTTGGCTTCCTTGGCATGACAGGATTGGCGACGGGGCCGCATCTTCATTACGAAGTCATTGTGAATGGACATTTCGTGGATCCATTGCGCGTGAAGCTCGCCCGCACACGAGAGCTTGATGCGCGCACGGTTGCGAGTTTCCGTCGCGAGCGTGACCGGATTGATGGATTGATTTCAAAAGCGCCGGGCTACACGCGCGTAGCAACACGCCAGCCTGCCGCGAATTAAATTTCCAAACCGCATCAAAATCCAAGATGAAATTAAAAACCTATACTTGCGCGTAATTGCGCCGCACTCATCCCTTCGGCTCGCATTGTGCGAATGGATTTGGCTTTCGTGCTCTTAGATAATTTATGCCCTGCGCGATCACGCAAAAGATGATGGTGGTGATAATTGGGCGCGGGAAGATCAAGCAAGACTTGCAACAGACGATGAAGACTCGTGGCGCTAAAGAGATCTTCACCGCGCACGACATCACTCACATTCTGTAAAGCATCATCAACAACCACTGATAAATGATAGCTGGTTGGAACATCGCGCCGCGCAATAATGGCATCACCCCAAAGCGCCGGCTCAGCTGTGACGTCGCGAGCAACAGAATGTTCGCCAAACTCCCGCCAGCCAAGCAGACTGCCAGCCTCCGCTAACGCCCGCTCCATATCAAGTCGTACAGCTGCACTCTGCCCAGACGCAATGCGACGGCGACGCTCTGCATCGCCCATATGCTTGCATGTGCCAGGATATAAAGGCGCACCATCGGGATCGCGTTGCCAGCCGCGCCGCGCACCGATGGCGCGAGAAATATCTCCGCGTGAACAAAAGCAAGGATAAGCCAAACCGCGCGCGCTCAAATTTTCCAACTGCACAGCGTAATCAGAAAAATATTCGCTCTGCCGGCGCACGGGCGTCTCCCACGCGAGCCCCAACCATTTCAGATCTTCAATAATGGCGGCTTCGAAATGTGGCTTGCAGCGGTCGAGATCAATATTTTCCATTCGCAAGAGCAGGCGACCGCCCAAATCCCTCGCAAGGCGATCATTTCTCAGCGCCGAAAAGGCATGGCCAAGATGAAGATATCCGTTGGGCGATGGTGCAAAACGAAGGACCGGTGGATCCTCTCTCATGCGCAATCCTTTCTCACTCATGAGCCTTAACGGCGGCCAATACTCTCATGATGCTTTCCCGCTCTTATATATATCAAGCCGTTAGCCTCGGTCCTCGCGCCACTTCGGCATGAACAATTCCACTGCAAAATGCCCGCAGGCCCCTAAAAACAAAAGCTTGGCTCTTGACGCCAGACGGTAGGACCAGCAAACCCAATTCATGACCCAGATCCTTTCAGGCCCTCGCCTTCCCCCACGTTCCGGCCAAGCCAAACAGCTTGTTGTTTTCCTGCATGGCTATGGATCCGATGGACAGGATCTCATTGACCTAGGGCAGTATTGGCAAGATCTCTTGCCTGACGCTGCCTTCGTGTCACCGGATGCGCCAGAGCCTTGCGGAATGTCGCCCTACGGTCGGCAATGGTTTGCGCTCACCATGCGCGACCCAGATGAACGTTGGCGTGGTGTGAATCAGGCCCAACCGACACTCGATGCCTTTCTTGATGCCGAATTGACGTCGCTTGGGCTCACGGATGCAAGTCTGGCTTTGGTCGGATTTAGCCAGGGAACCATGATGGCGCTCCATGTTGGCCTGCGCCGTGCGCTTGCCCCAGCCGCCATCTTGGGATTTTCGGGCACTTTGGTGGGTCCAGAGCATTTGAGCCAAGCCACGGCACGCTCTGTGGATGGCAAGCCCCCGCATGTCTTTTTGCTTCACGGTGATCGGGATGAAGTGATTCCCGTCCAAGCTCTGTCGCAAGCAGCCAGCAGCCTTGAGAGCGTGGGCATTGCCTGTGGCACTCATATCTCACACGGGATGGGCCATGGCATTGATCAAGAAGGACTGCGCCTTGGCGGCTTGTTCTTGGCCAAATCTTTTGGTGTGCCGATTCCACAAGCTTAAGCTGGACGAGACGTTCTAGTATTACATTTAGACACTATGTTAGGCACATCCTCGTTCAACGAGGATTACCATGCCCGATATTGCTCAGCTCATTCAAACTGGAAGCCATCTTCCATGGCTTTACCTGCCACTCGCCGTTTTGCTTGGCGCCTTGCATGGTCTCGAGCCCGGCCATTCCAAATCTATGATGGCAGCCTTCGTTGTGGCGATTCGCGGCACTATGCCCCAAGCTGTTCTGCTAGGGCTTTGCGCGGCCATTTCGCATTCCTTCACGGTCGCAGCCATTGCAATCATCGGCCTGACCTTCGGACCAGAAATCATTGCTGAGCGCAGTGAACCTTGGTTGCTCATGATCTCGGGCGCGCTCGTCATCGCCATGTCAGGCTGGATGCTTTGGCGCCTGACCAGAATCAGCCACGCTGTAAATTCAGACCATGCCGATCACCACGATCATCATCATGATCATGACCACCATCATCACGACGACCACCATGACGATCACCATGACGACCATGGGGCCGAAGATGCCCATGCAGCGGCCCATGCCCATGAAATCGCAACACGTTTTGCGGATGGTCGGGCTACCAATCTACAGATTGCGTTGTTTGGTCTGACCGGCGGCCTTCTGCCCTGCCCGTCTGCCATCACTGTTCTTCTCATTTCCATTCAGCTCAAAGCCTTCACTTTGGGCGTGGCGATGGTGGCAGCCTTCTCACTCGGCCTTGCCATTACATTAGTAGGTGTGGGCGTGGCGGCAGCTTGGGGTGCGCGCCATATTCATATGCGCTTGGCACCGTCGAACAAATTGTTTCAGAGAATGCCTATGATCTCGGCCTGCGTCATGATCACACTAGGCGTGCTCATGGCCGCCCGCGGATGGGCAACCCTTATCTAGGTTGAGCTCTGATCGGTCGAATCCATATCGCGCCGATCCTGCGAGAACCCTGCCGCTGGCCATACAGGGGCCAATTGGGGCAAAACGCGCCGCATGCTTTTGCGCAGGCCGACCGGGCGATACAGCTGCTTGGTCGCCTCTATTATATGGACGCCTGCGCCCGGTAGCGCCAGTCGGCCCCCTAACCGCTCAAAAGCCGCTGCTCCGCGCAACAAAAACGGGCGCGCGAAGGGCGGCACATATAAAGCTTCGGTTTCGTGAATCGGCGTGAACAAAGTTTCGCGCATCAAAGTCCGCAATTGGCCACGCGAAAACGGCTGCCCCTCACCAAAAGGCGTTGATTCAAACCGCGCCCAGACGCCGGTGCGATTGGGGGCTACAATCATCGCCCGCCCACCCGGCGTCAAAATGCGCCAAACCTCAGATAATAATTCGCGCGGCTGTGGCGACACTTCGAGCGCATGAACCACCAGCACGCGATCCATACAAGAATCAGGCAGCGGCAGCATCGTCACATCAACAAGCGCAGAGGCCGATGGCCCGTCTTCTGGCCAGTTCACCACGCCCTGCTCGGCTGGCATGAAAGCGATGACGCGTAGCGCCTCCTCACGAAATACGCCCAAATAGGGCGGCGCATAGCCAATCCCCAAAACGGACAGGCCCGCGCAATTGTCCCAGCGCTCGCGCACAATTCGCCCCACAAACCGCTGGGCAACACGGCCCAATGGCGAAGCATAGAAACGGCGCAGATCCACAACATCCAAAGACATGTGCAATTTTTGCCATGAAAAAAGAAAAACACCTACTTCTGATATAAGCCAACGGCTTGCCTACAAACGCACGTGCCTGCCAACGCGGATGCCGCTACGTTTGACCCTGCAACCGCGGATCGTTAGCCTGCCATCTTAATCATGGAGCCAAAAATGCCGGCAATCGTCAAACAATTCCCATGCCTGTCGGATAATTACGGCCTGCTCATTCACGACACAGACACAGGCGCCACCGCTGCCATTGACGCTCCCGACGGCGCCCCTGTGCTGGCCGCGCTGTCTGAGATGGGATGGACGCTCACAGACATTCTTGTCACGCACCGCCATTTCGATCACGTCCAAGGCATTCCAGCCTTGCTGGCTGCATTCCCCAAAGCACGCGTCGTGGCACCCGCTAAGGAAGCAGATAAGATCGGCGTCAGGGCTGACCTCGAAGTGTGCGAACATGATGTGGTTCGCGTGGGCGCACTGGGCGCACGTGTTATAGAAACACCGGGCCACACCATTGGCCACATCGTCTATTGGTTTGAATCAGAAGACATTTTGTTTGCAGGCGACACGCTTTTTTCGATCGGCTGCGGACGCGTCAATGAAACGCCCATGGATGTGATGTGGGCGTCATTGCAAAAGATTGCAGCCCTTCCGCAAGACACGCAAATCTATTGCGGCCACGAATACACTCAGGCCAATGCGCGTTTTGCACTCACCATTGATCCCAACAATGATTTGCTCAAGCAGCGCGCCATCGAAGTTGCAGACCTGCGCGCGAACAATCACCCCACACTCCCCACGACCCTTGAACTAGAGCTTGCGATCAATCCATTCTTGCGCGCGGACGATGATGCTATTCGCCAAACGCTTGGCCTAAAAACGGCTGATGCTGCTGACGTCTTTGGTGAAATTCGACTCCGCAAGAATCGGGCGTAAATCATGACCGGCTATCTTCATCAGGGCATGAGCGAGACCGATGTCATTCGCGCACTTGATCTAACACCCTTGGGCGAAGGCGGATATTTCAAAGAGATTTTTCGCGATCCGAACACCGATGCCAACGGGCGCGCGCTGTCGTCTGCTATTTATTTTCTACTCGGTGCTGGTCAAAACTCGCACTGGCATCGCCTCGATGCAGCTGAGGTGTGGCATTGGTATGCGGGCGCGCCACTCGTGATCACGATGTCGCACAATGGCATTGATGCTGAGGCTGCGCATCTAGGGCCAGATCTGCGCACCAAACAGCAACCGCAACTCGTGGTTCCTGCCAATTGCTGGCAGACCGCAACGAGTCTTGGTGGCTGGACCTTGTGCGGCTGCACCGTCGCACCCGCTTTTGACTTTACGCATTTTGAAATGGCCGCCCCGGATTGGCGGCCACGTCCTCGATTGGGCTAGTGTTACGTCCGCTTGGTGAGCGCATCGATCTGGCGCTGCATTTCCAAGAGCTGACGCTTCATACTGTCAAGCTGAACCTCTTCAGCTGACACAGCGGATTTGCCCGCCTCGGCCTTACCTGCGCCCGCCTTTGGGGCACCAGCCGTATCTGTGTCCACGCCACCAGCGCCGCCAACTGCGAATGGATTGAACATGGTCAGAGCTTGGCTAAACATAGCCATATTGGTGCGCGCCTGATCTTCCAGCGCCGTAAACATATGACCCGCAGGCATCGCCTTGCCACCGAAGGTGGAGCTGATCTGATCGCGGATATTTTGCTGCTCGCCGGTGAGCCGATCAATGCTGAACTCAAGATAACTTGGCACGAGCATCTGCATTGAATCGCCATAAAAGCGGATCAATTGACGCAAAAACGCCGTTGGTAGAAGCGCTTGCCCGTCCTTGCCCTCTTGTTCAAAGATGATCTGGGTGAGGACAGAGCGTGTGATGTCTTCGCCAGTCTTGGCGTCAAGAACGATAAAATCTTCGCCTTTCTTGACCATTTGAGCCAAGTCTTCGAGCGTCACATAAGTGCTTGTCCCGGTATTGTAGAGCCGCCGGTTAGCGTATTTTTTGATTGTGATTGGCTTTTTTTCTATGACCATCGGCTCCTCTTATCTCCCGTGGATAGTGTCGGCCTATCCTGTGCCTACGATAAGCACGTTCAACGCCAACCGGAAATAGCTTTTTTTCTAAGCACGCAACTGAGCCCAACCCCGACGAAATACCCAGACTGCTAAGCCACGTTGGCGCTTGACCAAGGGGGGACCGATGTTCAAGTTACATGATCGGTTCTGCGCCGGGCAAGGGCTGGTCAGTTTCAGCCTCCGCGCATGAACGGCAAGGCCAATGGTAAGTTAGGGAGAACAAGGAATGGCAAACGATATCGTGATCGTGGGTGCGGCCAGAACAGCGGTAGGCTCATTCAATGGTGCCTTCGCAACTTTGCCAGCTCATGAACTTGGGGCCATCGCAATTAAAGCCGCCCTCGAGCGCGCTAAGGTCGATGCCAATGACGTTGACGAAGTTATCATGGGCCAGGTCCTAGCTGCCGGTCAGGGCCAGAACCCAGCCCGGCAAGCCGCCATGAAGGCTGGCATCCCGCAAGAAAAGACGGCATGGGGCCTCAATCAATTGTGTGGCTCGGGCTTGCGCGCTGTCGCGCTCGGCATGCAGCAGATCACCAATGGCGACGCGAAAATCATTGTAGCTGGCGGACAGGAATCCATGTCGCAGGCACAGCACGCTGCCTACATGCGCTCTGGCACAAAGATGGGCGATCTGAAACTCGTTGACACCATGTTGCGCGATGGCTTGATAGATGCGTTCCAAGGCTATCACATGGGTACAACCGCTGAGAATGTTGCTAGCAAATGGCAGATCAGCCGTGACGAGCAAGATCACTTCGCCACCAATTCACAAAATAAAGCAGAAGCCGCTCAAAAAGCTGGCCGCTTCAAGGATGAAATTACGCCCGTCACGATTTCAACCCGCAAGGGCGACATCGTTGTCGATCAGGATGAGTACATCCGCGCTGGCACAACATTCGACGCTTTGGCAAAATTGAAGCCTGCCTTCTCCAAAGACGGCACGATCACAGCTGGCAATGCATCGGGCATCAACGATGGCGCAGGTGCCCTCGTCTTGATGACCAGTGCTGAAGCCCAGCGTCGTGGCCTGACACCTTTGGCCCGTATCGCTTCGTGGGCAACAGCCGGCGTTGATCCTGCCATTATGGGCTCAGGCCCCATTCCTGCCTCGCGCTTAGCGCTGGAAAAAGCTGGCTGGAAGGTCAAGGATCTAGATTTGGTTGAAGCCAATGAAGCCTTTGCGGCCCAAGCACTTGCGGTCAACAAAGACATGGGCTGGGATCCTGCCATCGTGAATGTGAACGGTGGAGCAATTGCCATCGGCCATCCGATTGGTGCATCAGGCGCGCGCGTTCTCAACACGCTTCTGTTTGAAATGCTTCGTCGCGACGCCAAGAAGGGTCTCGCGACTCTTTGCATTGGCGGCGGAATGGGTATCGCACTCACAATCGAACGCTAAGATCTAATCAAAGTCCAAAGACATATGGTGCAATGAAAGACCGGCCTGTTAAAGCAGGCTGGTCGATAACGTTAGGGTGGAGCGCATGGCAAAAGTCGCACTCGTCACAGGTGGTACGCGCGGAATTGGCGCAGCAATCGCAAAAGCATTCAAAGCCGCAGGCTATCAAGTTGCTGCAAATTATGCAGGCAATGATGATGCAGCTGCACAGTTCAAAGCAACAACGGGAATTCCTGTTTTTAAATGGGATGTCTCAGATCACGCCGCTTGCGCTGCAGGCATTGCAAATGTCGAAGCCATGCTCGGTCCGGTTGATATTTTGGTCAACAATGCGGGCATCACGCGCGATGGTTTTTTCCACAAAATGTCAGTGGAAC
>CAIUDK010000324.1 GCA_903897875.1 uncultured Hyphomicrobiales bacterium | reverse complement strand
GGTTCGAATCCTTGTGCGCCCACCATTCTCTTCATTTTAACAATAGATTACGTGAGAGCTTCCTATGGGCTCTTGCTCATGTGAGTTGCTATGGGCCTCTGACGTGCGCCTTGGTGCCGGGTCTTGAATAGACTGGTCAAATCAAAAATCGTCGTTTCTTAAAATTGCAGACATTAAAAATCGCGCGCCAGAAGATCCGGCGCGCGATGAGATTGATTAAGCTTCAAATCCGCACTTCAACTTTGTCAAAGTAGCATCGATCCAAGTGCGATCATTTTTGCCAGCATGAATATCGGCCATCTGCTTTGTTTCAGCGTCATGCTTTGCTTTTGTGGAAGCATAGACGGTGTCGACTTCGTCGATAGGCACGCAAACCAGACCGTCTTCATCACCCAAAATCAGATCGCCCGGATTGATAATCATGCCGCCAAAAGAAATCGGCACGTTAATCTCGCCAGGGCCATCCTTATACGGGCCGCGGTGTGTAATGCCTGCTGCATAGACTGGGAAGTCATGTGCGCTGATCCATCCAAGATCACGCACAGCGCCATTGATGATGATGCCAGCAATGCCGCGTTCAATCGCATAGGAAATCATCAACTCGCCAATAATCGCATTGGTGAGATCACCACCAGCGTCAACAACAACAATATCGCCAGGGCCCGCGACATCGAGCGCCTTGTGAACCATAAGGTTGTCGCCGGGGCGTGTTTTGACGGTGATTGCAGGTCCTGCGAGTACGCCACCAGAATGATAGGGGCGTAGATTTGGGCCACCAGCCTGCATGCGAGACATCGAATCGCTCACATTGGCGACAGGCAAAGTCTTGAAGCGAGCAACCGTCTCTGCGCTGACCTGACGACGACGCTTGAGAACGCGAAAACCAATCATCCTATTTCCTTCCCAGATGAGCCCGACGCGCCGATCGGACGATCAGCGCCGGACGTAATTTAGATGCTGCAAAATCAACTGAGGCGGAGGGATTTGCAAGCGCAAAACGCGGCTGTTTCTATTGTTAAGCTAACTAACTTTGCATTGCTTCGGCCAAAGACAGTACTATGGTGAAGGAAGTATAACCTAGGAGCGTGTAATGAAGCGTCTGTTAGTCGTGTTGGGCCTATTTGGTTTTGCAATCTGCGCGCAACAGGCTTCAGCCCAGAATGGTGTGGTTACCTCGCCAGACGCGCAACGCGCCATAGATCTGCAGCTCCATTCTATTATTCGCAGTATTCAGCAAGAAATTGGTGTCGAGCACCGCGACGGTTCTATTATTCGCGAAGCAGAATTGCGCCAGCGTACCATTTGGCAAAAAGTTCAGATGACCTTTGACAAATACAGTAGTTCGTCCATTTCGAGTTACGCTGAACGACGCGACTACATGAAGAAGCAATTCTGCATGGGTGAAACAGCCAAGCTTATTCTTTACGGGGTGGCTTGGGAATATGAATATATTGATCGCACTGGCGCTAAACTAGCCTCGTTCCGGATCGATCGCTGTTAATTGTCGCCGTCTCTTGACGTTCAGCTCTTATGAGGCTCTCTTGAGTAGAGGCTCACAAATTCTGAATGACACATGCTTGATATTGATAGTCTTGATTTAAAGCGCCTGCGGGCCTTTCACCTCGTGGCGCGCCAAGGCAGCCTGCGTCTTGCCGCCACCCGTTTGGGGCAATCGATCCCCGCTATTTCTGGAAAAATCCGCAAATTGGAAGAAGATTTGGATATGACGCTGTTTGAGCGTCTGCCAAATAAGCTGGTGCTGACGATGGCGGGCGAGCGCGTGCTGCGCGAGGTCGATGGAATTTTCGAGCGGGCCGAACAGGCGCTGACAGTCTTGGCAAATCGCAGTGCGGAAGGGCGCTTGGCGCTCTCCGTGGGCAGTGACCATGCTTGGTTTTTTGCGCCGCGCATTCAAAACTTTTTGCACGTCTATCCCGCCATAGAATTGAACCTGCGCGTCTATAAATCGGCAGATGCTTTGTTGGCGCTCGATAAGGGAAAAGTTGATGTGGCGCTTGGTATTTTCCCTACACTCACGAAGCAATTTGAGCAGCATATCATTGCTCAAAGCGGCTTCTCGATTGCCTATAATCCCAAAGCGTTTGGCGGACGTCGTAAACCAAGCTTAAGCGATTTTGCGCATCAGCGGCTAATCCTGCCACCTAGCCAAACAGTGTCGCGCAAATCGATTGATCGCTCATTATCACCGACCTTTGGCAAGGTTGCGGGGCAGATGGAAGCGCCGACCTGTGAAACTGCCTGCTTGTTTGTTGATGCGGGCATTGGGTCGGCCATCGTGCATAGCCAATGTGTGGAGCGCCATCTTTCGCGCGATCTCCATGCAATTGAACTGGGCGGTAAGTTTGCCTCCGTGAATTTCTGCGCGGTGCATAAACGCGGCGCGCAGCGCCAACCCATCACCCGGGCGCTAATTGAGCATTTGCTGGGCTAGGGTAGGTTCAGAAATCCTGAGCCTCTGATACACAAAGTTATAAATTTACTTTAGGCTTGGTTGCGCTAACCTAAGGCCGTTCAGACTCAGGTTCACTGAGCAGAACAAACGAGACAATCCGCAAAGGATGCTCGTGTGAAGGGGGAGGACACTTGTGATGGGTCATTACCGGGTTACCGTTGATACTGGCGGAACATTCTCGGACTTTGTCTATATCAACGAAGATACGGACGAAGTCTCAGTCGCCAAAATTCCCTCAACGCCGGATGACCCATCACGCGCTATTTTGAACGGTGTGCAATTGCTCATCGATCAGGGCGTGCGCGCAGAAGACATTCGCTATTTCTGCCACGGGACGACCGTTGGAACCAATGCTCTGCTTGAGGGCAAGGGCGTGCGGACAGGTCTTTTGGTGACGGAAGGTTTTCGCGGCATTTATGAAGTGGCCGAGCAATCGCGCCCACATGGTGCAGCCATTTTCGATATTTTCTATGATCGCCCCGCGCAGCTCGTCTCAGCAAGTGCCACGGCTGAAGCTCATGAGCGTGTCGCTTTCGATGGTGAAATTCTCAAAGCGCTTGATGAGACGGCCTTGCGCCTGAGCGTGCGTGAGTTGATCGCCGACGGCATTCAATCCATCGCCGTTTGTTTGCTCTTTTCTTTCCTTATGCCAGATCACGAGCGCCGGATTCGTGAGATTATTGCTGAGGAAGATCCTTCCATCAGCGTCTCGCTCTCGTCCGATATTGTGCCGCAAATTCGCGAATATTATCGCCTCTCAACAACCGTGATTAACGCCTATTTGCAGCCAATTTTAGCGCGTTATATCGCAAATCTTGATGCGCGCTTGTTGGAAGTTGGCATCAAGACGCCTCAAAAATATATCATGCAATCGAATGGCGGCATGGCGACCTTTGGTGCGACCGCTAAAAAAGCTGTTGCGACCGTTCTATCTGGCCCTGCTGGTGGCATCACCGCCAGCGTGCAGGCCTGCCGCATGACGGGTTTTCAAAATCTCATCACGTTTGATATGGGCGGGACATCATGTGATGTGGCGCTGATTAAGGATGGCGAGCCTTCTGTCAGTACGCGTGGCAAGGTCGAGGGGCGCGATGTTGCGCTGCCCATGATCGACATCAACACGGTGAGCGCTGGTGGCGGAACTCTGGCACGTGTCGATCGCTTTGGTGCGCTCGATGTGGGCCCACAAAGTGCGGGCGCCATGCCGGGGCCAGCCTGTTATGGGCGCGGCGGCACGCAGCCAACGATCACGGATTGCAATCTGGCGCTTGGCTATTTGAGTGAAGGTAATTTTCTGGGTGGCAAAATGCGCTTGGATCGCGCTGCCTCTGAGAAAGCGCTTCAAGACAATATTGCTGGCCCACTCAAAAGCGATATCCATCACGCAGCCGATGGCATTGTGCGCATCATCAATGTGAAAATGCAGGAAGCGATTAAGGCCATCTCGACGATGCGCGGACATGATCTGCGTGACTTTATGTTATTGGCCTTTGGTGGTGCTGGCCCATTGCACGCTTGCGCCATTGCCGATGAGCTTGGCATGGCGGGCGTTGTTGTGCCTCTCTTCCCCGGCGTTTATTCGGCCATGGGTCTGATTATGTCAGACGTGAAGCATGATTATATTCAATCCCGCTTGGGCAATTTGGATAAAATTTCTGCTTCTCAGGTGGAGTCAGTCTTTGCAGAGTTGGAGCGCCAAGCGCGCCATGATCTCGACGAAGAAGGGTTCCGTCGCGATCAAACGGTTTTGGAGCGCTCGCTGGATATGCGCTATGCGGGCCAAGGCTATGAGATGTCGATTGTCTGCCCCGCAAAGCTTGATGACACGGGCTTGAAGGGGCTACGCGCAGCCTTTGATGAGCAGCATAAAAAGACCTTTGGGCATCATGCAGCTGGTGAGCCAATTGAGATTGTGTCGTATCGTTTGCGCGCCATTGGCCAGGTGCCACCAGTGAAAATGCAGAAATTTTCACCTTCAGGTTTGAAGATTGCCGATGCCGTTCGTGAACGTCGTTCAGCCTTCTTCAATGGCAAAATGATTGAGACGCCGGTCTATCAGCGTGATCGTCTAGATGTGGGCCATGAGTTCCAAGGCCCCGCTATTATTGATCAGCTTGATTGCACGACAATCATTCCGCCGGGCCAAAAGGTGCGTGTGGATTCCTACAAGAACATGATTGTTACAAAGGGAGCGCTATCATGAAAGCGCACGCAGTGACGGCTCCAACTATCGATCCTGTCTCCATTGAGATCATCAAGGCCAGTCTTGATGGTATCGTGCAAGAGATGCAGAATTCTTTGTTCCGCACCGGCTATTCAACGATCATTCGTGAATCGCAAGATGCATCGTGCGCGATCATGGCGGTGAATGGTGATGTGATTTCCCAGCATGTTGTGCTGCCCCTCCACATCGGGGCATTTCCGGCCTGTACCGCAGCCATTCTGCGTGATTACAATGATATTGAAGAAGGCGATGCCTTTCTTATCAATCATCCCTATGAGGGCGGCAGTCCTCATGCGCCCGATATGGCCGTTATTACGCCGATCTTTATCGGTGGAACGTTGATGGGCTTTTGTGGGTCTATCGCGCACAAAAGCGATATTGGTGGGCCGGTGCCTGGCTCATGTTCGGGCCAAGCGAAAGAGACGTTTAACGAAGGCCTGCATCTGCCAGCCGTGCGCTATCAGCGCCGCTTTGAGCGCAGCCAAGAGATTGAGCGCATCATTGCTGCCAATAGCCGCACGCCAGATTTGGTGTTGGGTGATATTCGCGGCCAATTGGGCTCATCACGCTTGGGTGAGCAGCGCGTGCAAGAGCTTGTTGCAAAATTTGGTTATGAGCTTTGCCTTGGCTGCTTCGATCGTCTGTTAGAATTGGCTGAGCTGCGTATGCGCGCTGCCATTTCAGAATGGACAGATGGACGCTATGAGGCCGAGCGCTTTGTCGATGACGATGGCGTTGACATCAACAAACCTGTTCGGATTCATGTTGTCATTGAGAAAAAAGGTGATCAGATCACCTTTGATTTTAGTGGTTCTGCCGATCAGACAAAGGGCCCTGCAAATATTCGCCCGCCACTGGTCAAAGCAGCCGTCGCCTATTGCCTCATCTCACTGGTTGATCCGCATATCTTTATCAATAGCGGCATTCTGAATGCGTTTGAGATTGTGGCACGTGAAGGCAGTGTGATGAACCCGCGCTTTCCAGCGCCGGTAAACACTTATAATCCCACAGTGCATGCCGTTGTTGAGACTTTGTTTGCTGCACTGACACGCATTGTTCCATCACGCGCGCGCGCTGATGGCTGTGGCAGCCGCTCGATTATTTTGGGTGGACGCAGCACCTATACGGGCAAGGGCTATGTGCAATACGAAATTCTGGGTGGCGGCGCTGGTGCGCGCGCCATGAAGGATGGCGCGTCTGGTACATCAGTGAACCAAAGCAATGCCAAGATTGCACCCGTTGAGATTATCGAGAGCGAATTTCCAACGCGCGTGTTGCGTTTTGAGCTCATTAAAGATTCCGGCGGCGCTGGCATGTTCCGCGGTGGACTTGGGATTCGGCGCGAATATCTCAATATTGAAGATGCGCGTTTTTCCATTCGCTCCACCAAGCATGTGATTGCGCCTCTGGGAGCAGCGGGCGGTGGTGAAGGCCGCACTGGCGATATTATTGTCAATCCTGAGACTGCGGGCGAGAAGCGTTTGCCCACACGCTATGCGGATTATCCTTTGAAGGCGGGAGATAGTTTCCGTTTGGATTCACCTGGCGGTGGTGGCCTTGGCGATGCGTTTAAGCGCGATCCATCGCAGGTGCTTAAGGATGTGATTGAAGGTTATGTTTCCACCCAAGCAGCTGAACGCGATTATGGCGTCAGCCTTGTGAAGGTGGGACGCAATTGGACGATAGACGAGAGCGCTACACAGCGTTTGAGAAACCAATCTTGAGGAGATCAAAATGAGCACGAATCTAAAAGCTGGCATCATTGGTTTGGGTGCAATGGGTTATCAAATGGCCCGCCATATGACATCCAAGGGCATCGAAGTTTGCGGCCTTGATATGAATCCTGCGACCAATGAAAAGGCCGCTGCTGTTGGTGTGCGCATTGCCGCCAATATCGCCGAAATCGGCGCTGCAAGCGATGTGGTCATCGTGATGGTGGCGACCGATGCACAGGTTGAAGATGTGATCTGTAATTCTGGTCTGTTGAAGACGATGAAGGCTGGTTCGGTGATTTGCATCACAAGCTCGACGTCGATGGAAACTGCGCAGAAAATGGAAGCCATTGGTGCGCAGCACAACATTGGCGTTCTTGATACGCCAGTTGTGTTGGGTCAAGAAGCGGCCGACAATGGCACGCTGACGATCTTCTGTGGCGGACCAGAGGCAGCCTTCAACAAGGCCAAACCAGTCATGCAGGCATTTGGTAGCAACGTAATGCATGTGGGCGCACCCGGCATGGGCCAGCTGACCAAGACAATCAACAACATGCTGTTGTGGGCCTGTATCTCGGCCAATTATGAATCCTTGAAATTTGCCAAAGCGGCTGGTGCTGATGTGCCAAAAATGATTGCAGCTCTGCAACATTCGAGCGGCGCCAATTGGTCGCTCTCACGCTGGGGTAAGAGCACCGGCAAATGGGCTGAGAAGGACATGGATGTGGCGCTTGAGCTTGCTCAAGATGTCAAAACAGCCGTGCCATTGGCCGCGCTTGTCGATCAGCTCATGAAGGGCATGAATCAAGAAAAGATGAAGGCGCTGCTCGTCTAACACTGGCGCTCTAATTCTTAACTCGGCAATATGGGCAAAAGCAGACCAAAAGTTCACAAGTGCTGCGATGCCAATGGGTAGAAATATTTCAGGAGGACGACCAATGAAAAAGTTCAGTCTTTTTATCGGAGCCACGCTTCTATCTATTGGCCTCGCACACGCCCAGCCTGCTGATGTGATGAAAATCAAGGTCGGCTACGACGGTTATTCGATGACAACTGCGCCGATGAATTATGCGCAGCAAACCGGCATCTTCAAAAAATACGGTCTTGATGTCACGATGATCTACGTCGATGGCGGCACGACTTTGACGCAGGCGGTTGTTGGTGGTTCTGTTGATATTGGACAGAACGGCTATACGCCTGCCGCAGCCGCGGCCGTTCAAGGCGCCGATATTATCTTCATTGGTGGCATTTCCAATAAATTGCCATTCCAGTTGGTGGTGAAAAACGCCATCAAGACGACGGAAGATTTGCGTGGCAAGAAGATCGCCATTTCGCGCCTTGGCTCTTCAACTGATACCGCAGCGCAGATTGCGCTCGAATATATGAAACTCAAGCGCACGGATGTGACCTTGTTGCAATTGGGTGGCGAGGCCACGCGCACGGCCGCTATGATGAGTGGCCAGATTGATGGATCGCTGGAGCAATATCCACGCACCGCCGAGTTGGAAGAGCAGGGCTATCACGTGCTTGCTGACTGCACGATTCTCGCTGGCGATTATCCCAATACGGCCTATGTCTCCACTCGCGCTTTTCTCAAGAAAAGCCCTGAAGCCGCAAAGCGTTTCTTGATGGCTATTTCAGAGGGCATTTCAGAATTCAAAAAGCACAAGCCTGAAGCCATGAAGTTGACTTCGGCCTTTTTGAAGACACCTGAAAGCCATGCGCTAGACGAGACCTTTGAGCGCTATACCAAGGACATCTTCCCAGCCATTCCTTATCCATAGATCGG
>CAIUDK010000323.1 GCA_903897875.1 uncultured Hyphomicrobiales bacterium | reverse complement strand
TTTGAGGCCTGTATTCATTGAGCTTCTGTCATCAGCCACTACGATCTTGAGCGGATACCCGCAGTCTTTGAGTTTTGCAAAGACGGAGTCAAGATTGACGCCAGCGTCCTCGTCTTCTTGCACAACTGGACGTGGTGTTGGCGCACCAAACACTTCTTCCTGCGTGCGTGGCTCGATACGCGGTGCGGTCGTCTCATCAGCCGACAACAAAGTCTGACCGTGATCGATAACCATTGCAGGACGGTCCTTAGACGCGCGTGCCACTTCCATATCAAGATCAAGCTGCGAGCTGAGACCGAGGGTCACAGGATCCATTGGCGACAAAGTTGCCGAGTTCCAATGTGTCCGCTCGCGGATCGACTGAAGCGTCGTCTTGGTTGTGCCCACCAGACGCATAATCTGCGCGTCTTTCAATTCTGGATGATTGCGCAACAACCACAAAATCGCGTTTGGGCGATCCTGACGGCGCGACAAAGGCGTGTAGCGCGGGCCGCGTGACTTCTTCATCTCAGGAAGGCGAACCTTCGACACAGCCAGAAGTAGCGCATGCGAGCTATCCTTCTCACCCTTGGCGATTTCTTCGCGGGTTAGCTGGCCGGATGTGATTGGGTCGTGACCCTTGATGCCTGTGGCCACTTCACCATCGGCAATGCCCTTCACCTCAAGCGGGTGAAGCTTGCAGAAATCGGCAATCTGATCGAACGTGAGCGAAGTGTTCTCCACGAGCCACACGGCGGTTGCCTTTGGCATCAGCGGGGCGGCAGCGTTGCTCATTGTCATCTCCTGTTCGTGAAATCTGGCTGTTGAGAACCAAGTTTCAAGGCGTGTGTCATCGGGCGCCGGCCCGGCCGAGGCGGAGCCTCAAAATCGTCGTGTATGACGGGAATGAACAGAATATAGGCGCTTGGGTCCTAAAAAGCAATTATTATTGGTCCTGCGAGCTGCTTAAGTTTGGCCAGGCTCTGGGGCGAATTTTATAAAATACCCCGCCTTTTTGGCCCTACTTGGTGCGCGCGATCAGGTCTGCTACGCCCAAACAACACATGAGCCCACCCCTCGTCCCATCTCTGGAGCCTACACCATGATTCCTTGGCAACATCTGGGAACAGCCGAGATTCCGGGCGATGCTGGGCAATTGCGCCTCATGCGCCGGGGCGCTGAGTTTTCAATCATGCTGGGCCAGAACGAGCTGATGAACAGCCGTCTGAGCGGTTCCGAGCAGGCGCTGGCCACTCTATCGTGGGACAAGCTTGGGCCTAAAGCCGCACCGCGCGTGCTGATTGGCGGGCTTGGCATGGGCTTCACCCTGCGCGCCGCGCTCGAAATTCTACCCCAAGACGCCCAAATCGTCGTCGTTGAGCTGGTATCAGGCGTCGTGGCTTGGGCTCGCAACGAGATGACGGAAGTGTTCAAGGGAAGCTTGGAAGACCCCCGCGTGACCATTCTCGAACAGGATGTGGGCGCAGTCATCAACGCCAAGCCCAAGGATTACGACATCATTCTGCTGGATGTGGACAATGGCCCCGACGGGCTGACCCGCGCTTCCAACGACCGGCTCTACCAACGGCCCGGACTGGCCGCTGCCCGCAATGCCCTGCGGCCGGGTGGCGTGCTGGCAGTCTGGTCATCGGGGCCAGACCCCTCGTTTACGCAAAGATTGCGCAAAACCGGCTTCGATGTTCAAGAAACCACCGTCCGTGCCAATGGCAAGCGGGGCGGCGCGCGCCATATGATTTGGCTAGCGTCAAAACCCGCTCACTAGCCTCATTTTACCTTGAGAATGATCTTGCCGACATGGGCGCTCGATTCCATTCGCGCATGGGCTTTGGCGGCCTCCACCAATGGAAAGACTGAATCGATCACGGGCTTGCAACGGCCCTGCTCCCACAAGGGCCAGACCTTCTCATAAAGCGCTGTGGCAATGGCAGCTTTTTGTTCGACGCTGCGCGGGCGCAGAGTGGAACCAATATGGCTCAACCGTTTGGTGGTCAGCAGCCGTATGTCAGCCTTAACACCCTGCATGAAGGCAATTTGGACAATCCGGCCTTCCAAAGCGGCCGCCTGAAAATTGCGCTCGACATAGGGGCCACCCACCATATCGAGAATGACATCAGCGCCATGGCCCTGCGTGGCCTCTTTGACGACCTCAACAAAATCCTGCGTTTTGTAGTCGATGGCAACATCAGCACCCAGCTCAAGGCAGGTCGCGCATTTTTCTGCCGAACCTGCCGTGGCAATCACTTTGGCACCAAAGGCTTTGGCCAGCATGATGGCGGTGGTGCCAATCCCAGACGAGCCGCCATGGACCAGAAACGTCTCGCCAGCCTGCAAATGGCCGCGCTCAAACACATTGCTCCAAACAGTGAAGAAAGTTTCTGGCAGCCCAGCCGCCTCAATCATCGAAAACCCTTTGGGGATCGGCAAAGCATGGGTTTCATGCACAAGGCAATATTCAGCATAGCCCCCGCCATGAGCGAGTGCACAAACGGCCGCACCAATCTCAAAACGCTCAGCGCCTTGGCCGCGCGCAACAACTCTTCCGGCCACTTCAAGGCCCGGCAAATCCGACGCACCGGGCGGTGGCGGATATTTCCCCTCACGCTGAGAAACATCGGGCCGATTGACGCCAGCAGCCTCAACCGCGATCAAAATCTCACCGGGACCGGGAACAGGGATAGGCCGCCGCTCGGGCACCAAAACCTCGGGCCCACCGGGATGGGAAACGGCCACCGCTGTCATCATGTCAGACATTTTATCACCCATTCCAAAGCCCCGCCCATGCGGTCCCGCGCAAGTCTCAAGATCAAGTCTCAAGATCAAGCCTCATGACACAGACCCACCAAGCGGTGTAAGATTTCAAGACATTAGCGTTTTTCGGTGGAGGTCACTATGGGCTTGTTCGATGATCTTGAGCCAGCGGATGCGGTCAAACGCAAATCGGCCACACACCATGAAATTGGGCAATCGCTTGATGCGCTGTCCTTGCACGAGATTGCAGAGCGTATCGAAATTTTAAAGTCCGAAATAGAACGCCTTGAAGTTGCAAAGACAAACAAGCAAGCGTCTTTGCGCGCGGCAGATTCTGCCTTTAAAATATGATGATCCGCTTGATATTTTGATATTAAATTAACCAATCTGCGCTAGTTTTTATTTGCTCCTGAATTCGCTCAGGCTTCGCACAGTTGCGTTTTCTTTATTTCATTTGAT
>CAIUDK010000322.1 GCA_903897875.1 uncultured Hyphomicrobiales bacterium | reverse complement strand
GCAGCGTCGTCACCAAAAAGTATTCGAAGAAGGTCCCTCGCCTGCGCTCAATGCACAGCAGCGTTCTGAGATTGGCGAGATCGTCGCCAATGCAATGCGCAAGCTGGAATATATCGGCGTTGGTACAGTTGAATTTCTCTATGAAGATGGCAAATTCTACTTCATCGAAATGAACACGCGTATTCAAGTTGAGCATCCCGTGACAGAAATGATCACGGGCATTGATCTGGTCAATGAACAGATCAAAATTGCAGCTGGCTCGCCACTGACCATCCGCCAAGAGGATGTGAAGATTTCTGGCCATGCGATTGAATGCCGCATCAACGCAGAACACGCTTCAACCTTCCGTCCATCACCCGGTCGCATTGCCTATTACCACCCACCCGGTGGTCTTGGTGTGCGCGTCGATTCCGCTGTCTATCAGGGCTACAATATTCCGCCCAATTATGACTCGCTGGTCGGCAAGCTGATTGTGCATGGTCGCAATCGCAACGAGGCGCTGATGCGTCTGCGTCGCACGCTCGACGAATTCATCGTTGATGGTATCGACACAACACTGCCTTTGTTCCGCACGCTTGTGCGCAATGCAGATGTGCAAAATGGCGTTTATGACATCCACTGGCTGGAGAAATTCTTGGCCACCGGTGGCATGGATAGCGACGCTTAAGGTTCAATGTTATCCCGGACTTGTTCCGGGATAACACCTTGACGAAGTGCTGCGGTTTGCCCACCCTAATCGCATGTCAGACGATAACATCCCACCAGAAATCACCCCGCATATTCTGCTGCGCGCCTATTCCATCGGCATGTTTCCGATGGCGGATTCGGCTGATGATCCGGGCCTGTTTTGGGTTGATCCTGAGCAGCGCGGCGTGTTTCCGCTCGATGGCCTCATCGTCTCCCACAGCCTCGCCAAGCTGATCCGCTCCGACCGCTATGATGTGTGGGTGGATCGTGATTTCGATGCCATCATCGATGCCTGTGCCGAACCTGTGCCGGGCCGGCCCGACACTTGGATCAATGCTCAAATCCGCGATCTCTATCGCCGCCTGTTCCATCTGGGCTTTGCCCACACGGTCGAAGTCTATGATCGCAAGGATAAGCTTGTGGGCGGCCTGTATGGCTTGCAGATGGGCGGCGCGTTCTTTGGCGAGTCGATGTTCCACCGCAGTCGCGATGCGTCCAAGGTGGCGCTGGTGCATCTTGTGGCCCGCTTGCGCACGGCTGGGGCCACTTTGCTCGACACACAATTTGTGACGCCCCACCTCGCCTCGCTAGGCGCGATAGAAATTCCGCGCGCCACGTATCACGAGCAGCTTGAGCAAGCGATTGGCCAGACCGCCGATTTCTATGTCTGGCCCAAGGACGAATGTATTCACGGCGAGCGCGCACTCGCCGCGCTTCACAACGGCAGCTAATTACTGGCGCTGTGTTGGGAAGAACTGTTGCGTTGGCGCGCGGCGCTCACTGCCCGGAATATTGCCCGGAGGCGTCAACCCAGATGGTGGTGGTGCAGTCACTGGCGGCGGCGCAGGCGGCACTGGCACAGCCTGACGCGGACCAGACCCGGGCGCGATACCAACTTCCACAGGCGCACCGAGAGCTGGAGCTGCAGCGGGTGGTCCTGATGGCGTTGCAGGACGCGCCTTAGCGCCGGTTCCACCGGGCTGCGCAGGTGCGGCACCCGTCACTGAGGCTGGGCGCGTTGCGGGTCCCGGCGCTGGTGGTGGGGCATCGGCTGCGGTCTCGGCCGGTGTGCGGATGATTGTTGTGCCGCCCTTACAATCGGTCAACCACGTGTCGTAGACGGGATGCTCGACGCCATGCAGGCCGGGGCTG
>CAIUDK010000321.1 GCA_903897875.1 uncultured Hyphomicrobiales bacterium | reverse complement strand
CGCCAAATACAAATCAATGGATCGTAACGCTTTCCGATCAAGTCGCATTCAACGCCTTAGTGGAGGCGAACAAGGATTCGACGCCGGACAACATTCAAACGCTCGCGTTCAATATTAGGCAGATGTGGCTTTTTGGTTCGCTCGGGACAGAAATCTGGTATCTAGCGGGTTCCACGCCATTCCCCTATCAGGAGTGGCCAACGACCTTTGTCCCTTATGGAATTGCTGCGCCATATAGTCTCACGCAGGCGGATGTCAATCTGTTTTGGCTATCCAAGAATCCACAGGGCGAAGTGATCGCCTTGATGACAAACAACTATAGCGCAATCGCCTTCTCGACGAGGGCTCTTGAATATGAATGGTCGCAATATCCAACTGTTGCCGATTGCGTCGGAAGCACTTTCCAGCAGGCTGGGCATACCTTTATTATTTTCAATTTCCCAACCGCCGACAAAACATGGTGCTATGATCTTGCCACAAAGCAATGGCATAGACGGACGTTCATCGATCACAACGGCGTTGCGCATCGGGAAAAAACAACTTTCTATGCTTCAGTCGATCAGCTCGCCGGATATCCAAAAACCATAGTCGGGCAAGATTGGCAGACGGGCCAAATCTACGCGCTTGATCCGAAATACTACACGGACAATGGAATCCCGATCATTTGCCGCCGCTCCTTCCCGCATGTTCTCAAGGATATGCATTTCGTCACCTATCCATCTTTCGTCGCAGATTTCGAGACAGGCGGAGTAAGCGGCGTTGGCCAGGGGGGAGATCCGTGGAGCGGCGGTTTTAGCAGCGGGTTCGGCCCTCTGATCAACTTTGCAAACCCGATGTTGTGTATGCGCTACAGCAACAACGCAGGGGTCAGCTATAGCAATTACCGGCAAAAGGGACTTTTGAGCGCCGGGCATTATCGCAGCATGATGCGCTGGCGCGGGCTCGGCATGGGCCGCGATCGGGTGTTTGAGCTTTTATGGTCGTTTCCTGGGCCTTCAGCATTGCAGGGGGCGTATGTTGATATGCTAGAGCACGCGGCGTAATAAATGAGCGCCGGGAATCTCAATCAAGGCGTTCCTTTAGGATCTCCCATAGCGGATTCGAGAGGCATGCCGCCTGCTGCATGGGCTCAATTTTTCGTCAATCTCTGGACGCGCACGGGCGGCGCGACACCATCAAATGCAACGTCGGTCCAGCTTGACACGATTTCGAACGTACTAGGGGCAATTCTCTATCGTGGTCTGACAGTCTGGAAAGGTCTTGTCCCGGGAGCGCAGTACAAAGTCCTCCGGATGGGCGTTGAGTTCCCGGAATGGGATTCTCTCGATGGGAACAGCTTTCCATCTCAGACTGAGAACAGGTTTTTTGCTTCGCCTGATGGGACAGCCGGAATTCCTGGCTTCCGCGATATCGTCACTGGCGATCTTGAGAATGTTGCTGGTCAATATCCCGGTACGGACACTGACGACAGCGCGGCGGCCGGCAACGTTGGCGAATATTTCACGGGAACCGCAACAACATCGCTGGCAAACGGTGTTGCAAAAGACATTACGTCGATTTCATTGACTCCTGGAGATTGGGACGTATGGGGAAACTTCACAAGTCTGCCCGCCGGTTCAACCACGCAAACCAACATTCAATCGTGGGTCAGCACGACGTCGGCGACGGACCCAACACCGCCGAACGGGGGAGCCTATGCGCAGTTGCAGACATCGATCGGAGCGGGACTGTCGCAGACACTCCCGCTGGGCATGACCAGGATCGAGGTGACGGCGGGCCCGAATGTGACAGTATATCTGAGCGCGCTGGTGAACTT
>CAIUDK010000320.1 GCA_903897875.1 uncultured Hyphomicrobiales bacterium | reverse complement strand
TCGCGATCCGGATCGGTTGCCAGAATGACGCGGTCGGCGTCTTTCACTGCCTTGGCAATGTCGGATAGGCGCTTGGCAGCTTTGCCATCGACCTCCCAGAGCATAGCAAAATCGGCCTCAGGATCGACGGAGCCATCCTTGGCAGGAAGGTCGCGAACGTGGCCGAAGGAGGCGAAGACTTCATAGTCTCGCCCAAGATATTTATTGATCGTCTTGGCCTTAGCGGGCGATTCGACGATGACAACGTTCATCTTGTTAGCCTCAAGAATTGCTCTGAAAACAGATTTATCGACCTTAGCAATGACCTTTTAGAGCTTTGCCAGAACCCGTTCAGACAGCCGAAATCGCCCGGAACATGGGGGAGGCAGCCGTCTCTGTCAAATGGGGTGGGCGCAGATCACTCTCAGGAGGTCCCAGAAATGGGGTCCAAGCGCGCTAATTTTGCCTGTTTTTGGATTAAGAGGTTTTCAGGCACCGTTCAGCCGAGTAGGGGTTAGATGCGCGGGGAGACATGAGCCCCGATGGTCGGTCTGATGCGTGAGGCATAATGACGGCAATTCCGTCCCAGAAGTTTGATCGTTTTTTCCCCTTCTGGTTGCGTGCCTTTGTGCGCGCCCGCGAAACCGGTCTTGTTGTGGTGGCTCTCGTCATCGGCGTTGGCACGGGCTTGTTGGTGGCGGCCATCGGCACAGCTGCCCAGCGGCTTCACGAGCTTCTCTTTCAAATTCCTTGGAATTCCTATCTGTCGATCCAGCCCAATATTGTTTGGTGGCGCTTGTTGATGGGGCCGGTCTTGGGCGCGATTGCGCTGGGGCTTTTGGCGTTATGGGCGGGCAAAAGATTTCAAGGGCGCATGGCGGATGCCATCGAAGCCAATGCTTTGCATGGTGGGCGCATGTCTCTGGCGGGCAGTGTTTTCATCACAGTGCAGACGTTCATTTCAAATGCCTGTGGCGTGTCAGTGGGGCAGGAGGCTGCCTATACGCAGATCAGTTCTGCCTTCGCCTCGGTGTTGGGTCGTGGGTTGGCGGCACGGCGCAGTGACATGCGTTTGCTGGTGGGTTGCGGCGCAGCTGGTGCTATTGCTGCCGCCTTTGGCGCGCCTTTGGCGGGTGCCTTCTATGCCTTTGAAGTTATACTGGGCGCTTATAATGTCGCCTCGCTGGTGCCAGTGGTGGCGAGCGCGGTCGCGGCAAGCATCGTCTCAGCTGAGCTGCTCAACCATGTTCTTTTGCCCGTGCCAGCGTCCATGCCCTCAATGTCTGGGGCTGCCTTTGCTCATGTCTTCGTGCTGGCCATTGTCTGCTCTTTTGCCAGCATTGTCTTGATGAAGATGGTGGCGCTGGCTGAGGCAACCTTTGAGAAGTCGCGCCTTCCCGAAGTGGGGCGCACGCTTTTGGGCGCTTTGATTGTGGGCGGGATGGCGATTGTGACCCCCCAAGTCATGGGCTCAGGCCATGGCGCTTTGCAGATCAATGTTGCGCATGCGCAACCCCTGAACGTTTTGCTGATGGTGTTGGCGCTCAAATCCCTAGCCTCGGCTGTGTCGCTTGGCTCGGGCTTTCGTGGCGGCCTGTTCTTCGCCTCGCTATTGCTTGGCAGCATTTTAGGGCGTGTCTATTCCGAGGTGCTATCGACGTTTTTGCCTGCTGGTATTGATCCCGTCACAGCGGCGATTGCTGGCATGGCGGCGTTTGGCACGGGCGTTGTGGGTGCGCCCATTACAATGACAGTGCTGGCGCTGGAGACCACGGGCGATTTTTCAGTGACGGTCGGAGCGTTGGTGGCCAGTGCCATTGCGGCGCTGGTTGTGCGCGAAGGCTTTGGCTATTCCTTTGCCACGTGGCGCTTCCATCTGCGCGGCGAGACCATTCGCGGGCCCTATGATGTGGGCTGGATGCGCGACCTGAATGTGGCTCGCCTGATGCGCAAGGATGCGCGCCTCGTGCCCCAAGATATGACCATTGAGGCAGCACGGGTGCAGTTTCCTTTGGGCTCGGAGAAGCAATTCTTCCTCGTCGATAAGACGGGGCGCTATGCTGGCATTGTCATCACCGGCGATCTCTATGCCTCGATGGAGAAGGCGGCAGCGCCCGTTGCCAATCTGGCCCTATTGGGCCGCCCGCGGCTCTTGCCCGAGATGAATATCCGCGAGACTTTGGACTCCTTTGAGTCGCACGAAATCGACGTTTTGCCGGTCATAGATGATGACGAGAGCGCTCATGTTCTGGGTCTGGTGACGGAGGCCCATGCGCTTCGCCGCTATGGTGAGGAGCTTGAGCGGCGGAACCGGGACATCATTCCGCGCTGAGGGGTTTCCCATTCGGGCCAAAATGCTCTATACCCCACCTTTAATGTCAGTTGCTCATTCCAAAATTGCTTTCCCTCACCGGCATTTGCTCGGGATCGAAGGCCTTTCACGACTCGATATCCTCGCGCTGCTTGATGCCGCTGAGGAGGCCGTGTCCCTTTCCCGTCAGGTTGAAAAGAAGCGCAGTGTCTTGCGAGGACGCACGCAGATCAATCTGTTCTTCGAAGCCTCCACCAGAACGCAGGCCTCTTTCGAGCTGGCCGGCAAGCGCCTCGGTGCCGACGTCATGAATATGTCGGTGGCCAATTCCAGCGTGAAAAAGGGCGAGACGCTGATCGATACCGCCGCCACGCTCAATGCGATGCGACCCGACATTATTATAGTGCGGCATCATTGCAGCGGCGCGGTTGAACTCTTGTCGCGCAAGGTTGATTGCTCAGTGGTCAACGCTGGCGATGGCGCGCATGAACATCCCACCCAAGCTTTGCTGGACGCCCTCACCATTCGTCGCCGCAAAGGCCGTATCGAAGGGCTGACGGTTGCGATCTGCGGCGATGTGGCCCATTCGCGTGTGGCGCGCTCGAATATGTTGCTGCTGTCGGCACTGGGTGCGCGGGTGCGCGTTGTGGCTCCTTCAACACTGCTGCCATCTGGCATTGAACGCATGGGCGTGGAAGTTTTCCGCGATATGAAAGAAGGCATTAAAGATGCCGATATTGTCATGATGTTGCGCTTGCAGCTTGAGCGGATGAGCGGTGCCTTTGTGCCCTCGCTGCGCGAATATGCGCATTTCCATGGACTGACCGAAGAGAAACTCAAATATGCCAAGCCCGATGCGCTCGTCATGCATCCTGGCCCCATCAATCGCGGTGTCGAGATTGAATCTGCGGTGGCCGATGGCGCGCAATCCTTGATTAACGAACAGGTTGAAATGGGTGTAGCTGTCCGCATGGCTGTGCTTGAAGCTCTCTCTCAACATTTGCCCGGGTGAGCCGCGATGACAGATAAAGCGCCCCACTCAATAGCCCTCATCAACGCGCATCTGGTTGATCCAGCCAGCGGCAAAGAAATGCGCGGCGGGATTTTCACCAGCGATGGTGTGATCCGCGATTTTGGCCCGCAGGTGACCAAAGCTAATCTTCCAAGCGATGCGCTGGTGATTGATTGTGGTGGTGATGTTGTCGCCCCCGGTCTGATTGATCTGCGCGTGTTTGTGGGCGAGCCGGGCGCTGAATATCGCGAGACAATTGCAACCGCGAGTGCTGCGGCTGCTGCCGGTGGTGTGACAACCATTGTGGCTGCGCCCAACACCACGCCAGCCGTTGATGATCCTGCGGTTGTGGATTTTTTGCAGCGTCGCGCGCGTGATAATTCTCGCGTGCGATTGCTCGCATCAGCTGCCATCACAAAAGGGTTGCGCGGCAAAGAGATTGCTGAGATCGGTCTGTTGCAAGAGGCGGGTGCTGTTGCATTTACCGACTGTTCCCATTCCATTCGCAATTCGCAAGTCATGTTGCGCGCACTCACTTATGCGCGCGATTTTGATGCGTTGATTATGCACCAAGCTCAAGATGATGATCTGGCTGGTGCGGGTGTGATGAACTCTGGCGAGCGCGCCAGTCGACTCGGGTTGTCAGGCATTCCAGCTGCAGCAGAAGCGATCGCGTTGGATCGTGATATGCGATTGGTGAAGATGGTGGGCGGGCGTTATCACGCAAGCATTCTGTCCTCATCTTTGTCGCTGGATGTCATTGCGCGCGCCAAAGCGGCCGGCCTGCCTGTGACGTGTGGCACAACAATCAATCATTTGTCGCTCAATGAAAATGACATTGGCGATTATCGCACCTTCTTAAAATTGGCTCCGCCGCTGCGTCATGAGGATGAGCGCATGGCGCTCGTGCACGCTTTGGCGTCTGGCCTGATTGACGTGGTGATGTCGGACCACAATCCGCAAGACGTTGAGACGAAACGTCTGCCTTTTGCTGAGGCTGAGTTTGGTGCCATTGGTTTGGAAACCATGCTGTCAGCCGGCTTGCGTTTGGTTCATTCGGGCGATGTCAGTCTGGTGCGTTTGCTCAATGCTTTGAGCACGCGACCTGCCGATATTCTGCATTTGCCACAGGGTCGCTTGGCGATTGGTGCGCCAGCTGATTTGATCCGCTTCGATCCTGAAGAGCCCTATGTCGTTGATCCAACACAGCTTCATTCGCGCAGCAAGAACACGCCCTTCGATGGTGCGCGTATGCAAGGCCGCGTGAAGCTAACAATGGTTGCGGGCGTCGTCGTTCACGGCTAATCTTTCTCTATAGAGTTGAGTTTTGAGATGAATACGATTGCCTTTCCAGATCCGGCCATTGTCAGCATTGCGCTTATCGCTGGCTATGCGTTGGGATCCATTCCGTTTGGTTTATTGCTCACAAAGTTTGCTGGATTAGCGGACATTCGTTCGATTGGATCAGGCAACATTGGCGCAACGAATGTGTTGCGCACGGGACGCAAAGATCTGGCAATTGCGACTTTGTTGTTGGATGCGTTGAAGGGCACAGCTGCTGTATTCTTGCTGCAACCTTTGGGAATTGAAGCGGCTCTATTGGCCGCTTTGGGTGCATTTTTAGGGCATCTTTTCCCGGTTTGGTTGAAGTTTAAAGGCGGCAAGGGTGTGGCGGTCTTTCTTGGCTGCTTGTTCGCACTGTCTTGGATTGCTGGTTTGGTGTTCGTTGTTGTGTGGCTCGCTGTGGCAGCTATCACGCGCTATTCATCGGCCGCAGCTTTGGTTGCAAGCGTGATTGCGCCCATTGCACTGGGTATTTTAGAAGGCGCGCTGCCGGGTGTTTTGTTTGGCGTGTTGACGATTTTATTATGGGCAAAACATAGAGATAATATCCGTCGCCTATTGGCTGGCACGGAGGGCAAAATAGGACGATAACAATGCAAGCTTATGCGTCTGAAACGGCATTCAATTTGTCCGACGCACAAAGGCTTGATTGGCTTCGTCTTATTAGAAGCGAGAATGTTGGCCCTCGCACATTCCGAACTTTGCTCAATCGATTTGGCGGCGCAGCTGCCGCATTAGAGGCCCTTCCAACGCTGGCCAAAGTGCAGGGGCGCACAATTCGCATTGCGCCTTTGGAAGACTGTCAGCAAGAATTTGATGCTGTTTTGCGCAAAGGCGCGCGCTTTGTGGCGCTGGGGGAGCCAGCCTATCCGCCCGCATTGCGCATGATTGATGCGCCACCGCCTTTGATTACTGTTTATGGTTCGCTCGATATTTTGCAGCGCCCGATGGTGGCGCTTGTGGGGTCGCGCAATGCGTCAGCCGCAGGTTTGGCATTTACGGAAAGATTGGTTCGCGCACTTGGCGCTGAGGGCCATGCGATTGTGTCTGGTCTGGCGCGCGGCGTTGATGCGCGCGCGCATCGCTCATCTCTACAGAGTGGAACAATTGCGGTTTTGGCTGGTGGATTGGATCGGATTTACCCATCCGAACATGTGCCTCTGCTCGACGCGATTATTGAGAATCACGGCGCGGCCATTTCCGAAATGCCGTTTGGTTGGGAGCCGCGTGGGCGCGATTTCCCTCGCCGTAACAGGCTTGTGTCTGGGTTAGCGCTGGGGACAATTGTGGTGGAAGCAGCGCGCCGTTCGGGCTCGCTTATTACGGCGCGATTTGCCGTGGAGCAGGGGCGGGAAGTTTTTGCCGTGCCCGGTTCGCCGTTGGATCCGCGTGCTGAAGGCACCAATGATTTGATCCGTCAGGGTGCGACAATGTGCACGAATCCCGACGATGTGATTGCGGCTTTGGCACCGATGGTGGCTGGTGGCGTCACCGCACGGCCGATTTTGTGCGAGCCGCAAAGCCCAACCGAACCGCCAGAATCGCTTTGGGATGAATGGGACGAGGCAGTGCCAGCCGCGCTATCGACGCCGGGGCAGGAGTTTGACGAAGGGCCGAGCCAAGGGGCGCTTCCCTTGGCGGGTCAGCCCCCGCAAAGCCAAGCTATGGCGGGCTCGGTAGAATCAATTCTTAAGCCCCTAGGGGGCCGATCGCCCCTTGAGCTGATAACTGAGCTATTGGGGCCATCGCCGGTCGCGGTGGATGATCTGGTGCGGATCTCTGGCCTATCTGCGGGGCTTGTCCAGCAAACGCTATTCGATCTTGAGCTGTCTGGGCGGCTAGAGCGGCATGGCGGCACTTTGGTGACGCTAATGACGGAGTCTGCCCAAAAGGTCGATTAGTCCAGTCCGTTGCGAGAGATGATTTCCGCCTCGACCCGCGCCATCGAGAGGAAATAGGCGAGAATGTCCAGCTTTCCAGCACCCGCCATGGCAGCCATTTCCGCGCTCATATCCGCAATGTAGCGAGCGATTTCGACGCTATCGCGGCGGCCAGTCACGGGACGAAGGTCGTCCACGACAGCGGCTGCGCGCAGGGCGGCATTGGAATTCTCGTTTGTAACCAAAGCTTTGGGAGCTTTCATCGAACCGCCTCATTGGAATTATCAGAAAAGCGCCGTAGCGCCCTGAAATGCAGACTATCACAACTAATAAGGGTATCAAGTAGAAACAAATATCAAAAGTTTAGTTAAAAAGGTAACGTTAAGTAAATCAGAGCGTTACCTTTGTGTAGAAGGGCATTGTGAGGCTAAGCTGAGGCTGTAGCAACCGCCCAAAGCGGGAATGGCGGGCAAACTACGCGTCTGGGTGTAGTGACTTAAGGGACGTCAGCCGGTCGAGCGCGCCTTGCAGGATATAGGCTGCGGCCATTCGATCCACGACCTCGGCACGTTTGGCACGCGAGGCATCCTGTTCGATCAGCGAGCGCAAGACGGCGGCAGTCGACAATCGCTCATCCCAAAACACGAAGGGCAAATCAGTCAGCGGCGCGAGGCTGCGCAAAAAAGCGCGCGTCGCCTGAACGCGTGGACCTTCCGTGCCGTCCATGTTCAATGGCAGCCCGATCACAAGCCCGACAATTTCAAACTTCGTGGCGAGCTCCAGAAGCTTTTGTGCGTCGGGCGTAAATTTCACGCGCTTGAGCGTTTCAAGTGGTGAAGCCAAGCGGCGCTCAACGTCAGATATGGCAAGCCCGATTGTCTTCGTGCCAAGATCAATCCCCATCAGGCGACCTTTGGGCGCGAGGCTTGGCGCGAGTTCTTCGAGTGTTGTGATTTTACCGACCATAACGCGGCCTAGCATGTGGTGCGGCAAGTGTCACTTTCGATGTGGCTGTGACTTGATCGATGGGAAATTGATCGCCATGGTGCGATCTCAATTTTCGATCTCAATTTTAAGGAGAACAACATGAAGCTTACTTGGCTTGGTCATTCCGCATTCCGCCTTGAGTTGGGCTCATCCGTCATTTTGATTGATCCCTTCTTGACAGGAAACCCATCATTCAAAGGCGATGTTGCGCACGAGACGGCTAAGGCTACGCATATTCTTCTCACCCACGGACATGATGACCATGTGGGTGATGCGGCTGAAATTGCGCGCCGCACTGGGGCACAGGTCGTTTCAAATTATGAGATCTGTATGTGGTTGAGCGAGCAGGGCGCCACAAATATCAATCCTGGCAATACGGGCGGGACGATTTCGTGCGGCGACTTTACCGTCACCTTTACGCAAGCACAGCACTCGTCGGGCACTGTGGTGGATGGCAAATCGATCTATCTGGGCAACCCCAACGGGCTCATCATCAACCATCCCGGCGCACCCTCCATTTATCACATGGGCGACACGGATGTGTTTGGCGATATGAAGCTGATTGCTGATCTGTATCAGCCAAAAATCGGCCTCGTGCCGATTGGGGACCGCTTTACGATGGGGGCCAAGACGGCGGCATACGCTGTGAAGACCTACTTCGATTTCACCAAAGTGATCCCCATTCATTATGCGACCTTTGGTGTTCTGGCCCCCAATGCCGATGCATTCGTGGCTGAAATGGCGGGGCATAAAACGAAGGTTCTGGTGCCAGCATCAGGTCAGGCCGTCGCCCTTTAAGCTTTGGTCAGTAGTTTGGCTTGCTGATGATTTGAGGCAATGGTGTTCAGCGCATTGCCTCAATCGTTCCCGCGATGTATACGCAACGCGGGCTTATGTATTGGGAGTCACCATGTCTGTAGATCAGGCAACCGTTCGGCGCATCGCACATCTGGCGCGTATCGCTGTGACAGAAGAAGAAGTTCCTCATCTGCAGGGTGAGCTGAACGCTATGCTTGCCTTCGTCGAGGAGCTCAGCGCGGTCAATGTGGACGGCGTCGAGCCGATGACCTCCGTCATTCCTATGAAGATGAAAATGCGCACCGATGTGGTGACCGATCAGGCTGGTGCCGACATCATTGTCGCCAATGCGCCCGTCAGTGAAGATCATTTCTTCGTGGTCCCCAAGGTCGTAGAATAGGTCGTGGAATAAACGCCCAACCTTTCAGTCTTCCCCCATTTGTTTTCGAGATCCAGTCTGATGACCGAACCAACAAGCCTGACACTCGCGCAAGCCCGTGATGCTCTGAGGAACAAAACGCTTTCCGCAACTGAGCTCACAAAAGCCTATGTCAGCGCCATGGAAAAGGGCCGCGCGCTCAACGCTTACGTCACTGAGACACCTGAAAAGGCGCTCGCAATGGCCAAAGAGTCCGATGCGCGTTTGGCGAATGGAACAGCTGGACCGCTTGAAGGTCTGCCTTTGGGCATCAAGGATCTTTACGCAACGAAGGGCATTCACACCCAAGCCTGCAGCCATATTCTTGATGGCTTCAAACCTAATTACGAATCCACTGTGACCTCGCAGCTTTGGCGCGATGGTGCGGTGATGCTTGGCAAGCTTAACATGGACGAGTTCGCCATGGGCTCGTCGAATGAATCGTCTTTTTACGGTCCTGTCGTATCGCCATGGTTGCCGCCTAAGCGCGATGCGGAATGGGCACGCACGGCTTTGGCTGGTGATAAAAAGGGCTTGCTTGTTCCCGGTGGTTCGTCGGGTGGATCTGCCTCGGCAGTCTCTGCGCGCATGTGTATTGGCGCGACGGCCAGTGACACGGGTGGTTCTATCCGGCAGCCTGCAGCATTCACCGGAACAGTTGGAATCAAGCCGACCTATGGTCGGTGTTCGCGTTGGGGCATGGTGGCGTTTGCGTCTTCGCTCGATCAGGCCGGACCGATTGCACGCACCGTGCGCGATTGCGCGATTATGCTGCGCTCGATGGCTGGCCATGATCCAAAAGACACCACAAGCGTTGATGCGCCCGTGCCTGATTACGAAGCCGCTCTTGGGCGCTCATTGAAGGGCAAGACGATTGGTATTCCGCGCGAGTACCGCATTGAGGGCATGTCTCCCGAAATTGAAAAGCTTTGGGATAATGGCGTCGAGTGGCTGCGCGATGCAGGCGCAAAGATCGTCGACATTTCTCTGCCGCACACCAAAACTGCTCTGCCTGCTTATTACATTGTGGCACCGGCTGAAGCATCATCCAATCTCGCGCGCTATGATGGCGTGCGCTACGGTCTGCGCATGCCCGGTAAAGATATTGCCGAGATGTATGAGAAGACACGCCGTGCAGGGTTTGGTGCTGAAGTGCGTCGCCGCATTATGATTGGCACCTATGTGTTGTCGGCTGGTTATTACGACGCTTATTATGTGCGCGCTCAGAAGATCCGCACTTTAATTAAGCGCGATTTTGAACAAGCCTATGCCAGCGGTGTTGATGCGATTTTGACACCAGCAACACCGTCAGCCGCGTTCGGTATTGGCGAAAAGGGCTCTGCTGATCCTGTCGAGATGTACCTCAACGACGTGTTCACAGTGACTGTGAACATGGCTGGACTGCCCGGCATTGCAGTTCCCGGTGGACGTTCGGCTGAAGGTCTACCATTGGGCCTCCAGTTGATTGGTCGCCCCTTCGATGAAGAGACATTGTTCAGCGTTGCTCATGCAATCGAGCAAGCAGCTGGGCAGGTGGATTTGCCGCAAGCTTGGTGGAACGTCTGATCATTTTGATAAGAGACGCTGGCTATCGAGACAGAGACACTTGGTGCCAGCCACAGGTTTGCTATCGCAATTCATCGCCTATATTGAATGACGACATAATTTTTTCGCCAGCTTTGACATATCTGAATTTCGTTGGACTATGTTGACTGTGGCTGGGCCTATTTCTGAGGTGAACATGTCTCGTGCGACAGTCGGCTCTCAGGCGCATCAAAAACAATCCGAGCCTTATGGCGATATTGAAACGCGATTGTTTGCTACACGCAAACGCTCTCTAGATTTGGCAGAGCCGCTCAATCCCGAAGATCAAACTGTTCAGGCGATGGATGATGCCAGCCCCACGAAGTGGCATCTGGCACATGCGACATGGTTTTTTGAGACCTTTTTGCTGTCGCGCGTCGAGAGCTATCAGGTCTTTGACCCTGCCTTCGCTTATTGCTTTAACTCTTATTATGAATCGCAGGGCGCGCGTCAGCCGCGTGCAAAGCGCGGACTTTTGACACGCCCAACTTGCGATGAAGTGATGGCCTATCGCGCTCATGTGGATGCGGGCTTGCGCGATCTTTGTGTTGAGGGCGGATTGAATGATCCGCGTGTTGTTGCGCTGATCGAGATCGGCATCAATCACGAGCAGCAGCATCAGGAATTGCTGCTCACTGACATTCTCGCGCTGTTTGCGCAAAACCCATTGCAGCCCACTTATCTATTAAGTGCGCACGATCAGGTTTCCCAAGGCGCACCTGCGCCACTCACATGGTCGTCGTTTGAGGGTGGGCTTTGCACCATTGGCCATGAAGGCGAAGGTTTTCATTTTGATAATGAAGCGCCACGTCATCAAGTATTTCTGCGTCCGTTTCAGCTTGCCAATCGGCTTGTGAGCAATAGCGAATGGATCGAATTTATTGCTGATGGTGGCTATCAAAAGCCGAGCTTGTGGTTGGCTGATGGCTGGGCGTGTGTGCAACGCGAAGGCTGGCAGGCGCCGTTGTATTTTGAAGATCACAATGGCTGGATGCAGATGAGTTTGCACGGTCTGCTGCCGGTTATTCCCGCCGCACCTGTTACGCATGTCAGCTATTACGAAGCCGATGCGTTTGCACGCTGGGCTGGAAAGAGATTGCCGACTGAGGCGGAATGGGAAGTCGCAGCTGCGATGAATGGCGCTCATATAAATGTGTCGAGTTCGGATCGATTGCAGACGAGTCCTGCGCAGACATCAGATGGTTTGCAGCAGATGTTTGGCGAAGTTTGGCAATGGACGGGCAGTGCTTATCTTGGCTATCCGGGGTATCATCCACCTGAAGGCGCGGTGGGTGAGTACAACGGCAAGTTCATGGTTGGGCAGCATGTTTTGCGCGGCGGGTCTTGTGTGACGCCGGCGTATCATTCGCGCTTAACCTATCGGAATTTCTTTTATCCGCATCAGCGTTGGCAGTTTATGGGGCTTCGCCTCGCCAGTGATTTATGATCCAGAGGACGTTTCCATTTGACCGATGATTTTGCACGCGCAGTGCGGGATGGCTTAAGCGCATCTCCCAAGACTTTGCCAAGCCGGTTTTTTTACGATGAGCGTGGAAGCGCGCTCTTTGAAGAGATTACCGAGCTTGCAGAATATTATCCCACACGCACAGAGATGGGCATATTGGTCGAGCGTGCGCCCCAGATTGCAGAGTGCACAGCGCCCGGCAGCGTGCTGATTGAGTTTGGATCAGGATCAAGCCGCAAGACGGAAACGCTCATTGCTGCGCTTGATGGTTTGGCAGCCTATGTGCCGATTGATGTCTCTGCCTCTGCGCTTGAGGGCGCGTGTCAAAGATTGCAACAGCGCTTCCCCAATGTTGCGATGATTCCGATTGTGGGTGATTTTCATCAGCCACCCGCACTACCTGCGCATTTGGTTGACGCACCAAGGATTGGCTTTTTTCCAGGCTCGACAATAGGAAATTTCACTCAAGATGAGGCGCAAAATCTGTTGCGGATCATGGCAAAAACGCTTGGGCCGCAAGGGCGGCTGATTATCGGCGTTGATTTGCGTAAAGACATTTCTCGGTTGCTGCCAGCCTATGATGACGCGCTTGGAGTCACGGCGGCGTTCAATAAGAATATGCTGACGCGCATGAACCGCGAGCTTGGCGCTAATTTTGATCTGGATCAGTTTCGCCATAGAGCTGTTTGGAACGAGGCCGATAGTCGGATTGAGATGTGGCTCGAAAGCCTATGTGAGCAGACCGTCCGCATAGAGGGGCGCTCAATCACCTTTCGGAGCGCCGAGGGAATTCATACGGAAAACTCCCATAAATATTCAATTCCCCAATTTCAGGCGCTGGCCGAGCGGGCAGGCTTTGGGTCGCTCAACGTCTGGAGCGATCCGCAAGCCCTATTCAGTGTTCATGAGCTGGTCGTTCGTGCCCTGTGATTAGGTTCTTTGTTGCCCCCACGCTCGCAAACTTCTAAAACACCTTTCAAATACCAATCAGCGGGCGACCGCACTCCAAATGAGGCTGATGATGAACACCCATGCCAAACCTTCGAAGCTGATTAAAGGCGCGACCGGTGACTGGGAAATCGTCATCGGATTGGAAATCCATGCGCAGGTTACATCCAAGTCCAAACTCTTCTCGGGTGCATCGACCGAATTTGGTGGTGAGCCTAACAGCCATGTTTCCCTGATCGATGCCTCCATGCCTGGCATGTTGCCGGTGATCAACGAGGAATGCGTGGCGCAAGCCATTCGCACCGGTGTTGGACTTAAGGCGCAGATCAATCTTCACTCGACGTTTGATCGCAAGAATTATTTCTACCCCGATTTGCCGCAGGGCTATCAGATCTCTCAGTACAAGAGCCCGATTGTGGGCGAGGGTGAGGTGATCGTTGATGTGTCGCCCACAGAGCAGATCGTTGTTGGCATTGAGCGCCTGCATCTCGAGCAGGACGCAGGTAAGTCGCTGCACGACCAGTCCGCCACTGAAAGCTTTGTCGATCTGAATCGGTCTGGCGTCGCGCTCATGGAAATCGTTTCGCGCCCTGATATGCGTTCAGCTGACGAGGCGCGTGCCTATGTGACCAAGCTTCGCACGATCCTGCGTTATCTGGGCACGTGCGATGGCAATATGGACGAGGGCAGCTTGCGTGCTGACGTGAACGTGTCGGTTCGCCGCCCCGGTGAAGGACTTGGTACGCGTTGCGAAATCAAGAACGTGAACTCGATCCGCTTCATTGGTCAGGCCATTGATGTTGAGGCGCGCCGCCAGATTGGCATCATCGAAGATGGCGGTAAGATCGATCAAGAGACGCGTCTGTTCGATCCCGGCAAGGGTGAGACACGCTCGATGCGCTCAAAGGAAGAGGCGCACGACTATCGCTATTTCCCAGATCCTGATTTGCTTCCGCTTGAGTTTACGCAAGCCTATGTGGATGAGTTGGCATCGCATCTGCCAGAACTGCCAGATGAGAAAAAGGCCCGTTTCATGCGTGATTTCGGGCTGGCTGGCTATGATGCTGGCGTGCTCGTGATGGAGCGTGACTCTGCCGATTATTATGAGGCCGTAGCCAAGGGGCGTGACGCTAAGATCGCTGCCAACTGGGTTATTAACGAATTGTTTGGACGTTTGAACAAGGAAGGCCTCGACATTAAGGCCTCGCCAGTTTCAGCGGACCAACTTGGTGGCATCGTTGAGTTGATTGGCGAGAATGTGATCTCAGGCAAAATCGCCAAGGATCTTTTCGAGATCGTTTGGAGTGAGGGCGGTGATCCACGCCAGCTCGTTGAAGAGCGCGGCATGAAGCAGGTGACCGACACTGGCGCCATTGAAGCTGCTGTTGATGCCATCATCGCAGCCAATCCTGACAAGGTCGCACAAGCCCAAGCAAAGCCAACCATGCTTGGTTGGTTCGTCGGCCAAGTGATGAAAGAGACGGGCGGTAAGGCAAATCCGCAAGCCGTAAATGATGTCCTCAAGCAAAAGCTCGGCATCTAATCGCATGCGTTAATGCACTCTAGGCATCTTCGCATCGCATCATCTGCGAGTGGAGTGGAGTGCACGAAAGGAGCGATTGCGCGCGTTGAAAATATGCGCGCAATCTCGTCTCAAGCGCTCACGATCGTGCTTATCAGAGACGACTTAAAACTCGAATCAGAGCTTCACTGAGAGCGATGTGCGCGATTTTTGTTTTTGGAGACGTCGACATCGACCAAAAATTGAAAAAAAATCGTCATTTTGAAAAAAAATTTTCACTGTATTTTTGTTGTGAGTAGACCACCAAATGCGCGTCTGAAATATTGATCGCGGCATCGTTCAATGACATCATCCCAGCATAGTTTTTTCTCGAATATTGACGCGCGATTGCGATGAGAGAGACGCGTTAATT
>CAIUDK010000319.1 GCA_903897875.1 uncultured Hyphomicrobiales bacterium | reverse complement strand
GGCAGGGATTTTTCCGCCTGCTGCAACAATACGATTTTGAACTTCGGTTAGCCAAGGCGCGCCGGGTGGGGACAAGCGAAGCAATTCGCTCCATGTGCCGACAGCCGCAACTGAATCGCCGGCCTGATCTTGCGCAAGGCCAATATAGAAACGTGCCTCAGGAAGATCTGCATCCTTTGCAAGCGCAGCTTCAAAAGCCGCACGCGCTTCGGGAGAGACTTTACCATTCTCTGCACGAATTAATGTTGAACCCAACGCCATTTGAATCGCGGGCTCATCACCTAATAATTGAACCAACATCCGGAAGGATTTTGCCGCATCATCATATCGGCCCAACTTCACATAGATAGGTGCGATGATTTGCTGAGCTTGTGCATCATCAGGATGGCTCGCCAAATGCATTTCCATTCGCGCTAACGCAGCAGCAAAATCCATTTGGTCTGGAACTGCATTGAGTCTTGCATCAAGCGGCATATCTGAAAAATCAGGGCTACCTGTTTTGTCGTAAACAGTGAGCGTAACAAGCGGAATGACGACAATCGCCAAAACCGCAGCAATGCGAATTCGTGTTGACGATTGGCTCTCTGGAGCGACCTGACCGTCGTGCGCCCTAATCAACCGCCGCGCCGCCTCAGCCGTCATGGCCTCACCATCAACGGCCGACAATAATCCGCGGTCCACTTCACGCCCAATGCGCGCAAGCTCCGCTTCATAAAGATCGATGTCAGTGAGCGCTTGGGGTTGAATTCGGCGCGCACGTGCTAGGGGCCATAAGGCCGCCAAAACTGCCACGCCGGTCAATATTGCAAAGGCGATCCAAACCATGGCCAGTTTTCATCACGTTCAAGCGGATTTGGGAAGCAAAATTAACCGCTAAACACAGGGAAGCCTCAGAATGGCCCTTAAGCCACCAAGCGGGCTCTCCGAAAAGTCTAATCCGCCGCCATAAAGCCGGGCCAGATCAACTACGATCGAGAGGCCAAGCCCGCTTCCGGGCTTAGATTCGTCCAATCGGCCACCCCGGACCAGAGCCGCATCGCGCAAGTCTTGCGGCAGGCCCGGCCCGTCATCGTCGACAATCACTAGAAAGCTCTGGTTGAGATCAGCACCCTGAACAGGCTCACAGGAGGCCACATGCAGCTGAACGGTTGAATGTGACCACTTGCCCGCATTATCGAGCAGGTTTCCGACCATCTCTTCGAAATCTTGCTGCTCGCCTCTAAAGCGCACAGCGCCCTCAAGCTCGGCGGAAAAATGGACAGGCCGATCTTGGAAAATCTTAGTGAATGTTCGCATGAGCGCGGACACGATCGGCTCAACGTCTGCCGAAGCCCCCACGACGCCATAGCGAGCCGCAGCCCGCGCGCGATCGAGATAGAATGTAATTTGGTCGCGCATAATCAAAGCTTGCTCGCGAGCCTTGTCGGCGGTGGGCGAAGTATCGTTAGACGTTTCATTGATGATAACGCTCAGTGGTGTTTTTAGAGCGTGCGCTAGATTGCCAACCTGCGTTCGTGCGCGTTCCAGAATCTCACGGTTGGACGCGATCATCAAATTAAGCTCACTTGCTAGAAGACTCAAATCTTCCGCAAAGGTCCCATTGATCCGCTCACCCTCGCCGCGCCGAATGGCACCAACCTCTTCTTGTAAATTTCGCAAGGGCTGCAATCCATAGCGCACTTGGAGTGCGGTGGTTGCAATCAGCGCCATGGCCAGAAGCCCAAGTGTCGCAAAAATGGCGAAGAGAAATTGCCAAAATTGATAGTTCATTTCATCGGTCGTGCCGGCTACTTGAACGAGATAAATGCCCTCGTCACCAACATCAATTTCGCGCTCTACGATACGCAGATTGCGACCATCTGGGCCAGTCGCATTGCCGCGACGCGAACCACCAATTCCCGGCACAACGCCAAGATCCGCAAGGCGAGGAAGTTTTCCTGCATAAAGCGAACGTGAGGCTTTGATCTCGGCCTTTTCAACATCGAGGCGCGTAATCTGCCAATACCAGCCAGACAGGGCGAGCTCGAATTGTGGCTCGCCCAATTGGCCGGGCTCGGTTCGTGTGTCTTCGCCAGCGGTGGCCACATCAGCCACAATCGCCCGCAAATACACTCCCAAACGCTGATCGAAAGCTTCTTCCAACGAGGTTCGGTAGAGTGCCGAGAGAACGATGCCGGCAAAGATGAGGAGCGTGACGCTCCAAAATGTCGCGGATAAAAACAACCGCGTTGCAATTGATTTTGGTGCTTTGCTGAAAATATCCATAAACCTGCAAATACCTGAGAATTAACTGGTCGCGCCGGGAGCACTGGATGGCTGGTCATTTGGTGGCGCGATCAAATAGCCCAGGCCACGGATCGTCTGAATGATATCGACGCCCAGCTTTTTGCGTAGCCGCCCCACAAACACTTCAATCGTATTTGAATCGCGATCAAAATCCTGATCATACAAATGCTCAACCAATTCGGTCCGCGAGATGACACGCCCGGTGTGATGCATCAGATAGGCAAGCAGACGATATTCGTGCGAGGTCAATTTAATTGCATTGCCATCGACAATGACGCGTCCTGCGCGCGTGTCTAATTTAACGGGGCCACATGATAAATCGCTGCTTGCATGACCTGCGGCGCGACGTAACAGCGCGCGCACATGGGCCAGCACTTCTTCCATGTGAAATGGCTTGGCGACATAATCATCTGCACCAGCATCAAAACCTTGAACCTTATCGCTCCAACGATCTCGCGCAGTCAGCAATAAAACTGGCGTTTTGATTCCAGCATTGCGCCACAACTCCAAAACCGAAAGACCATCTTTGAGGGGAAGACCAATATCGAGAATGACGGCGTCATAGGGTTCCGTCTCACCGAGGAAATGGCCCTCTTCACCATCATAGGCGCGATCAACGGCGTAGCCCGCTTGTTCAAGCGCGGTTACGATTTGGCGGTTCAAGTCACGATCGTCTTCAACTACTAATAGCCGCACTGTCGCGTCCCCTTAGCCAAATCTCGTATTACTTCTCACGACCGTTGATGGTTTTCCCATCGGACGCCCGAACGAAGGTGCGAATGACTTTTCCATCATGGCGCAACAAACTTATCTCATAAACAAAGTCTTGATTCCAGCGGCACAGGCGATTTCGAAGCGGTTCTGCTTTCGTTGTCCCGGCGGTGGATTTCAACACGTTCAGGGGATCCAAAAGCCCATTTTCAGCGATAGCTGTGCGCGTTTCTGCTGCTGTTAGGCAGGTACGCGTCACGTCGGCAGCCGCCATGGCTGGCAAGCAAAGGGCCACAGCGGGCAAGAGGATCAAAAAACGAGATTTCATAGGATATCAATGCAGCGCTGCGAATGAACCAAGGATGAACGTGCCTTAATGTTGCCCTTCATACAGCTTGGCTAGCCGATCAATATGATCGGATAGCCGCGCATAACGTTCGCGACAAACCGCAAGCGCAACCCGATCTGGCCCCCAATATTTTACAATGTCGGCCCCAGACAGAGCTTTGTCTGGCAGAGGCGTGGGTTGAGCACAAGGGCTCATAAACAGATCAGGGGGCCTTGGCAATGCCATCGACGTCACTGCCAATTCGGTTGAGCGCGTGCACGACATCACGATCAAGGCAGTCGCCACTGCTAGCCCCAATCGCAAGAGACTGAAGGGCTCGGTTCTGCTCTTCAACATGCTTTTGAACATTCACCATCTCCGTTAGTTTTTGATCGGTTTCTCTGACAAGACTGTCCTGCGCCAATCTGATGCGTTCAGTCTCCGCATTGATTTTCAGCTGAAGCTCATCTCGCCCAGCCAACTTGCCGTGCTCAAAAGCGGCATCACGCTCAGCGCGCAGCGAATGCACAACATTCGCCGCGCTGAGTGCGAGGACGACCAAAATCGTCCCCGCGAGATAAAGGCGCCACATTATCCAATCACTGAGCTGGCACGATAACGCCCTACAATCGCGTTGATGCCCCCAAGGGCTGCGGTTAAGGCAGCACCAAAGGCAGCCAAATCTTGCGATTTCCACGCAAGCAATGCACCGCCGAGTGATGCCCCCACAACCGCGACAGCCGACCAAATGGTCTGTGATGCCCAAAACGGCTTGCTGTTATCGCTTGCAGCCGAAGTATCGGTGGATGAATTCGAAACCATGCTTACTCCTTTAATTTTGTGCCCCATGCACAAATTTCAAAATGGACAAATCTCAAACAAAGGTTTTTTGCATCGCCAGTGATGCCACTTCGAGCTGGCGCACACGCGCGCTCCAACCGCGCTTGAATGTCCGAAACGATTTCAATCTTTCGAGAAAGCTCATACGGGCGCGGCACAGCCCCAAAACAAGATTGGGACCATTTTGGGGAACAATCGCGCCAAGCGTCGCGCTATCCATCTTGCCGCTGAGGGGCACACCCAACACACGTTGCAGCGCCTTGATGGCCTGTCGCGGTCCTGAATTAACCGCATAATCAAACACCGCAGCATCAAGACCAAGCGGGAGACAATCGCCTTGAATTGGCACCCAATACATTTGCCGATAAATGCCCGCTGCATCGCGCTTTGTTAAAGATAAAAGATCAGCTTTCGAGACTGGCCGCCCCTTGGCTTGCGCGAATGTCTTGAGCGTGATGCCCAAATTGGTGGCCCCACCCGGATCGGCGCGATTGTCGACATAGCCACCTTCAAACAACAGCGTCAGTTTCAAACAGTGCTCAAAATTACCTGCTGCCATCAGCGAACCTCACAAAAAAAGCCGCCCGAAGGCAGCTGCAAAAACCCATCAATGATTGGAATCAATTAGCCATAGACATAGATGCGGACTTCTCCGCGTCCGCCATTGCCGCCATTGCCGTTGATCTGAATGCCGCCACCGCCGCCACCACCGCCGCCGCCGCCCGGAACACCACCATTGCCCCCCGACCCTGCCGCTGCCGTTAAACCGCCGCCACCACCACCGCCGCCACCACCAAAGCCATCGCGCCACGCCTTGTCGCCACCTGCGCCACCATTGTTGCCGGCGGTCCCCGCGGTGCCGCCAAGGCCAGCGAGTGCGTTTATGACACCGCCCATCGCATAACCAGCGCCGCCGTTACCTCCGCTGAAGGCACTGACGAGGCAGCCGCCCCCAGCACTCCCAGGCCCCGGGCCAGCAGAAAAGTAAGCCGCTGTTTGCGTATTCGGACTTGGCCCCGCGTTTAGCCCCGCTGAAGTTGAATGATTTGCAATAGATGGCCATGAACAACCAAACGTAAGGCCAGACTGTATAGAGCCAGCACCGCCAATTGATGGGGTGCCATTGTTTCCAGCATTATTGCCATTCACGGTCACATATTGTCCAAAGCTACTGCTGCCACCGACCGTTCCGGCGACTCCGTATGTTGGATTAGCAACCTGGAAGCCAACACCTCCGACGCCACCAGCTCCCACACCAACGGCAACGCTAGCTGGCAAATTAGATGCGTCAAACCATAACTGAACAACATTACCGCCGCCGCCACTGCCACCACCACTGGATGTCGTCGTCGATTTGCCGCCCGCACCACCACCGCCGCCACCTGAGATGACAACAGCAAACACCAATGCGTCACCGGGCTGCTTGGTCCATGTTCCACTCGCTGTGAAAACGTCGACCCGTTTGAGACTCAATCCAAGCGCCGCACCGCTCGTCCACCCAACCGATGACTTGGGCCCATATATAATCTTACTGGCCTGATCGATTGCATAATCACCCTGTATGCCAAGGGCCGCTGACGGCGCGTTCACTGTGGCAAGAATCTGACTGCCCGGCGTACCAGTTGAGCCTGTCGGGCCTATTGCACCCGCAACACCTTGCGCACCGGTCGCGCCCGTTGGACCAATCGGGCCTTGCGGACCAACAGAACCCGTTGCCCCTGTTAAACCCGTCGCTCCTGTGGGACCTGCAACTCCTGCGGGACCTGCAACTCCTGCGGGACCTGTCAAACCTGCGGGACCTGTGGGACCAATCGGACCAACACCGCCTTGCGCGCCCGCATCGCCTTTAAGACCTGTTGCCCCAATTGGTCCTATTGGACCCGTTGCGCCAATATCACCCTTGGCTCCTGCTGGCCCTATCGCACCAGACGGGCCAATGGGCCCCGCAACACCCTGCGCACCAGTCGCGCCCGTTGGACCAATTGGACCTATCGGACCCGTTGCACCTTGCGCGCCCGTTACACCTGTGGGACCTGCGGGACCTGTCGCACCTGCAGGACCTGACGAACCTGCAGGACCAGTGGGACCAATCGGACCAACACTGCCTTGCGCACCCGCATCGCCTTTAAGACCCGTTACCCCAATTGGTCCTATTGGACCTGTTGCGCCAATATCACCCTTGGCTCCTGCTGGCCCTATCGCACCAGACGGGCCGATGGGACCCGCAACACCCTGCGCACCAGTCGCGCCAGTTGGACCAATCGGGCCTTGCGGACCAACAGAACCCGTTGCACCTGTTAAACCCGTCGCTCCTGCGGGGCCTGCAACTCCTGCGGGGCCTGCAATTCCTGCGGGGCCTGCAGCTCCTGCAGGGCCTGTCGCACCATTGGCACCGGCTGGGCCGATCAAAGCTGTGAACGATGTTGGCCACGCGGATGTCAATTTAGGGCCGTAAAAGCGCTTGTTTGTGACATCAATCCAAAAATCACCCGCCACCCCCACATCAGCTGTTGGCGCACCGGCTCCATTCAATATTGTGTTTCTGGCGATCCCACCTACGCCAGTCGCAATGCCCGAGGGAAACGACACAATCCCACTTGCCGATTCAACCCGGATCGCCTCATGCCAAGCCGCACCATCAGACGAAACTTTGATATGGAAATCATCATCCCCGCAAAGCCCCGTCTCCGCACGTCCCGACCAATTGCTCTGATATAATTGTGAAACAGATTTGGCGACGCTGCTCTTATTCAACACCATGCGAAGATCGCCAGTGCCATTTTCACTGGGCGCACGGCTTGTAAACAGCGCCGTGTTTAATTTGGCTGAGAATGGATTGTTGGCATCAGCATTTGTGCCAAGCCCGATAAATGACAACCCCTGCAACGCGTGCAGTGTCAAACCAAAATCAACCCAGTTATTACCGTCAAAAATGACAGCAATACTTTCATCCTGCACGAAGGCCGTCCAACCCGCGTTGGGTACAAGATAGCGCCAGCCGCCGTCTTCCCGAATGGCCAAATTGTTCAATTTACCAGAAAAATCACCTGTGGCTCCAACACCGATAATCCAACCGTCCCCATCAAATGGGCTTACAGGTGGCGCTAGAACATTTCGACCCTTAACCGATAAATGGATCAAGGAATCTAAAATCGAAAGAGCTTCATTGTGCGTGACATGTTTCTGCGATTGCGCTGCATCAATGAGAGGCAGCCCCAAATGTTTTGTATCAGACATGAAAATTCCTTACCGTGATTAAGAAATATTGACGCGCACCGTCAGCGCAAATCCCCGTCCCACAGACGCGCTCAACTGATAAATGCGCAGATCGAGTGCCGACACAGGCGCCCCAAAATCAGCAACTTCGCTTGCACTGGGATAAAGCACATCCGTTGTTGTCGTGATGAGAACGCTCTGAACACTGCCGTTTTTCAAAATCTCTATATTAAAAACAGACTGATCTTCACCCAAAGGAATCTCAATCGGCTCCCATGCATCGGACTCAACGCGGCCTCGCCGCAGAAAGCTGATGACAACACCAGAGGCTCCACGCACCGCCTTTGCCTTAACCGGTGCATAGGGCATTAACGCCGCGGGCGTGGATGTGCTGGAAAATTCTACGAACGAAGAATCTCCAAAGTCCCGCTTGGCAGGACCAACCCGCCACGTGTTCAAAACACCCAACTCAGAAAGTCCTGCTGTCAAACCTTGGACTGCGTCATCAAGCACAATAAAATTGGCGCCGGAGGGCACAACACGCGCCGACAAATAATCTTGCCCACCTAAACCACGCAAAAGATTTGAGAGCCGATAGGTTTTCTCTCCAATCAAATCTGCATTTGCAAAACCAAATAATTCCCACGCACCATCCAGCCCCTGAATGGCAGCCATATTCGAACCATTCAAAAGATCTCGCTCTGTCACACTCGTTAGTGCTGACGAACACGAAACAATCAGCGTCGAACCTCGATCAATCTTATTCAGCGGCCCCGCAGCAAAATCATTCTCCGTCTGTCCAATCGTCGCTGGATGGTCTATCAAACGCACAAATTCAAATGTGCTTCCACGCTTGCGCCAAAGCGCTTGAGCTCCCGGCCAAGGATCCGCAAAGACCGCTAGATATTGAAGAGCGATCGGGTCCGACCGCGCAATCGCCAAATCCAAAACAACAACATGAGCAGGCCCCGGCAAGACCGGTTCAGACATCGCCAGTCTGGGCAATTCCTTGGGCCGATGTTCATAAATATCAGGATCAATGCCACGCGCCGAAATTTGTCGTGCCAAACCGTCGCTGATTTTCTCAATACGCATCAGCTGTTGATCGGCACCAATATTCACAAGAATATTATCACCAACTTCAAGACCAATATATTTTTGGCTGAGCGTAAACTGAACCGTCTCACGTCCAGCCCAAATATCCTCAAGCCAAATATCCGCTAATTGCTGCGCATAAGATCGATGCGTAATCACGGCAATCGCCGCCTGTGACTCTCGCCTTGTGCCGCGCGATAGAATTTGGGACGCAACAGTCATCGGACGATAATCAGAGGCGCCATCAGACACGCTTAAATAGAGCGAATTTGGAAGATCACCTTCTTGAGCCCGCAAGGCTGAAATCATCTGTCCATTGTTATCGGGAACACAATCATCCTGCGTGATGGTGGCGACTGGCTGCGCGGTGCGCCGCGTCACCCGCGCCGCGCCACCAGACACAACAAAGTCAAAAGCAAAAAGACCAGCCAAGGGCTCAAGGACAGAGCGAGCAGATATCAAGCGATCAATCACAAACCCATCAACACTGCCATCAATCTGAGGAAACTCAATTTCCAATTCCGGATGTAGATCGGCTATAATCGCCTTGACAAGATAATCGACAGACGCACCCTCAAGCCTGCCATTCAGCCAATGGCCCTTGTCCCAATTCACACCATCCGACCAGACTGACGAAAAATTAGGAAAGGCAGGAAACGGTCGCGCATCCCATGCCCAAATGTGAGTACGGGATGCGTCAACCATACGCCCGTTATAAAGCGGCGACACAGGATTGTTGCGTTGAGCGGCAACAGACATCTGCGGATCGAAATATTCTAAACAGGTTTCCACCACCCGCGACTGGATCAAATCATCTCGCAAGCCTTTCGAAAAAGGCGGGATGGTTCCCTCCGTCGATTTGGCATCTGGAAATACGTTTGGGGAATTCGATCCACGATCAACTGCGGGGCACCCAAACTCCATCAGCCAAATCGGCTTTGACATGGGGACCCAATTTGTGGCTTGAGTTTCTGCACCATTGTGCCGTTTGATATGCGCATTGGACCACCAACCACGCAAATCTTTTTGGCGAAAGATCCAATGCTTACCGTAACCTCCATCGACAATCGGTGAACGGTTTTGAACTTTGCGCGCAGCAGTACCGCTGTAATACCAATCAAACGCTTCGCCGCTTGAAAATCGAGAGGCAAGATAATCGCGGTCATAAACGGAATCTGAAACTTCGCGATCAAGATGATCAGCGCCATCACGCCAATCGCTCAATGGCCAATAGGCATCGATCCCAACAAAATCCACATCCGGGGATGCCCACACGGCATCAAGCGGAAAATCAATCTCCGTGCCTTGATCAAATACCTGCGCGCCATATTCCGTCCAATCGGCAGAATAGGACACACGACACGCCTGCCCCACAATGCTTTTTACATCAGCAGCAAGCGCTACCAATTCTTGTGTGAAAGGAAACACACCACTGGCAGAGCGCACCCGCGTCAACGTTACAAATTCAGATCCCAGCAACAAAGCATCAACGCCGCCAATGCTGGCACATAATTGCGCGTAATGCAGAATGAACGAACGATAGCTGCCATCAGCGCGATGCATAAAGCTGCTAATCTGAGAACCTGCCACAGCGGTTTTATCAACCGTCGTCGCGCAGCCCGGCGCTGGATCGCAGCTAATCCTTCCCCGCCATGGATAGGCTGGCTGGGAGGTGGCGCCAGTCCATGGATTAGGCAAAACATTATCCTGCACAATATCCATCATCACGAATGGGTAGAGCGTCACAGAGAGACCACGAGCTTTCAAATCAACTAAGGCTTGCCGCACCGATTCATCTGACGGCGTGCCACCATAGGCTGGAATCCATCCACTTGAGACACAATGGGCGCGTTACCCCGATTGAAATCGCCCACCACCCACGTCTGACCCAGAACCGTTTTATCTCTGCGCTCAACACGTGGCAGAATTTTGCATTGCCCGACGCGCAGATCATCTCCAAACCATGCAACAACAAGAGCAACACTCTCCAAATTCGGACACAGCGCTTGCAATGCGTCAATTGAGGCAATCCAATCGGATGGCGCGCTCAATATATGTCGGTTTTCCGTTCTAGAAATTCCAGGCCCAAGCTCTTGCGTGAGAGCAACAGTGGAATACCCAAATTCAGATGCACCCGGAATAATGTTCACGGCTTTGATCATCGAGGCCATGCCACCAACTGGCCGCACAACTTCAAACGCTAACTGGGGAATCCGATTTCCAAAATCGGCTAATGCGAAACGCTCAAACACCACATAGGCCAAACCACGATAGGCTGGCGCATTTTCAACCCCTTCTTTCGCGATAATGAGCGGATCTGCCGATTGATCTTGCGTGCCTTCATAAACACGCATCGACACGAGCGACAAATCTAGCTCATGACCATCAGCCCACACGCGTCGCACAAAACCAATTTTACCTTCACACAAACCAATCGCGAAATTCGCATAATAAGTGAAGCTTGCGGTGCTGCTGTTCGAAGACGTGCCACCACCCTTCGCACCAGACTTGCCCGTGCGCTGGATAAAAGCCTCTTCTTCAAAACGCGTCGCCCAAATCATCTGCCCACCAATGCGGGCGCGGCCATAGACACGCGGAATGACAGCCCCTTCTTGCGATGACAAGCCACTGAGATCAGCCAGACGTGAACCGGATTGCGTTTGCGCGCCCCCGCGCGAAAGCAGACTTCCACTGATTGCACTAGCTGCTAACGACCCAATCGTTTTGCCCACAAGCGATCCAATAGGTCCGCCCACGGCACCGCCCGCAACTGAGCCCAAGCTTTGAAGAACCAGTGTCGCCATAGATCAAGCCTCTTCAAGTCAAACTGGAGTCAAATTTCTAAAACGAAATGCATAGGCAATCTTGCGTCGCCACCAGGGCGTGATGGGAACTTCGCAAACGCTGACACCATCTTGCGCATGAATCATTTTTTGCGCATCGCTCACAATTGCAATATGTTTTGCAGGTAGATGTGAGCGCCATCGAAATAAAATCAAATCACCGGGCACGAATGCATCAATCTCTATGGAGTCGAAATGCCGAAAGCCCGCCTTAGCAAGTTGCTCGTCAGCACTCATCTCAGCCCATTGCGACGAATAAGCCGCAATCTGCTCAGGCTCATCACCAATCACAGCCCGCCAAACACCACGCACCAAACCAAGGCAATCACAGCCAACAGTCTTCCGAGACGCTTGATGATGATAAGGCGTCCCAATCCAAGAGCGCGCCTCTTCAATAATCAGCGCTGGTGTTATTTCAGCGTTCATTTGAAAAGGCTCCCGCCATCCATCAACGCCGATTGATTGGCATAAGAGAACAAAACACATTGCCCGGAATATGCGGGCAGCCGCGAAAATTGATCTGGTTGGAAAATTTCGACTTGCAAGTTGAAAAATGTTTGTCGCAGCCGACCACCAACCTCACCTGATCGCCAACCTTAAACGCACCATCACCGGCTCCCCACAAACGCAAAGTAGCGATGAGCCCATTCTGCTCATGATCGCGGATCAAAACTGCCACGCCCGCAGCAAGACCAGACAGCCCTATTAATTGTCCTGATGAAAACCAGTCCGAAGCACAGGCACCAATTTCAACAGTGAGTGTCGTCTGGTTCCCAATGGTGCGAACAATTCCAACCGACGAATATTGCGATGAGGACACATCAATGCTGCAAGCTTGATCGCCTAGATTTGCGCTACAGGAGGATTGATAGACCCGCCCTTTCTCTTGGTTGAATTGATGCGCGACACCGCGAATTTCAACTTGAAATGATTGTTCTGTTCGGCGCACTTCGCCGAAAACACAAACATCTATCAGAACGCGCTGATCAACATTACTCCAATCCACCATCCATGTCTCAATAGAGGCTCCATCAAATGCACCACCTGACAAGTCAGACTCAGTGAGCCCATCGTCACTTAAAGCGCCAGCAACTTCGCTGCTGGGTACGGAGAGTCCAAGCGCAGACTCCAATTGTCCTGCTGTCAAACCTGACCGCGCACGGCACAGCACATCACCAAGCAGCAAATCTCGATCATGATCGGTGAACCCAAAGGCTAAACCGTCGCGCCGATACACACGCCAACATTGGCATAATGTCGTGACGCCGGACAGTAGGGCTGCGTTTAGGCCAGGTGATAGTGCACGCATCGATCAGGCTCCGTTAAAGACGGATTTCAACAATAGGAATTTTAGGAATGCGGCCTGCATCGAAGCCGGACATATCAACTTCGAAAAAATCCGTATCAAAGCGCACGGGCACATCGAACAAAAATCCAGCACGCACAATCGCACCGATAGGCGGGGCTTTATTAGGCATGAAATTCACAAAACCGGTGACGTCATCAATCGCGTAATCAACGCCCAAATTTAACTGCACCGCATTGACCGAAACAGTCACGCTGTCCTTAACGGGCTTATCGATCAATCGAGTGAAGGGCGCAAAGTCTCGACCATAGGTTTTTGAAAGCTGAAAACTTCGCGATACGCCATCACCGACACCAATCAATTGATCGTTTGTGGTCGGCGTCTCGTTGATGGGGCAAGATTTGAAATCCAAGCGATCCCGCCAACGAAATCCATACAGCATGCCGCGTCGTTCTTCAAAGAACTCGATCACTGTAGCAATCTCACGCAAGCTTTTAATACCAAAGCCGGCATCATATTTACGGCGAGATAAAGCCCACCTTGAATTGCGCGCTTCGCGCCCAGACCCAAGCGTAACAACATCTGTCTTACGCTCCGGACCACCAAAACTGCGCATCGAAATATCGAGCGGAAAACGAACCTCATGAAAGGGCGTTGTCATCAAATCACCAAGAGACCGAGAAATAATATCAGCTACTGCGTTGACCGCGCGCAACAGCTCGCGCAAGCGCCCCGGAAATCTGCATTTCAGACCGCCGGAAACTGTCTGGGTCGGGTGTCGCAATATGAACATTCACGCTGACCGGTTGCGACGATTGATCGCTCGCCAAACCCAACCGCCCATCTGGCCCGCGAGCCAACGGTACAATGGCCTCAGCACCACGCTCACCCATCAATCCAGTACCGCCAGAACCCATGCCAAAAAATGTTGGACGATTGACAATCCCACCTTCAGCAAAAGCTGAAATAGCTCCACCCGAAGCACCAAGAACGGATGACAGTCCGCTAACAACGGCACTCTGAACGGGCTTAAAAGCCGAGCTCTGCAAAACCTTCGACAAACTTGAACCAATCGATTGCAGCGTTTGGTCGAAGGTCTTTCCGTTTACGATTGCACCGGAGAATGCCGTAGTGAGAGACTTGGATACTTTCTCCGCTGAACCTGCAATCGCATCCAATCCCGTCTGCGTGGATCCCAAATCTTGCGAAACAAAACCGAGGCTTGCAGATGACGTGTCAGCACTTTGTGTCATCACTCACACCCTTATCTGGAAATTGGTTCATTAAAGACGTAAAGGCAGCCGCTTGGCTCACGTCTGATTGGCGCCCAAAGACCCCCCAACTGGCTGAACGAAGTTCGCGTGGCGTCATCGCCCAAAAATCAACTGATTTGAGCCGCAGCACGCCGAGACCAAAAGCCATTGCTTCATCCCATTTGAAAGACGAATTTGGCTGTTGAGCTGATGCTGCGGCTAGGTGGGGTTTTGCTGAGACTCACCAATTTGATCATCGCCACCAAAGGTCGCCGCAAATAAATCACCTGCGATTTTGGCATAGCCTTCAAGACCGCCCTGAACCTTCATTCGCCCCACATCATCGTGAGTAAAATCATGTCCGGCACCTCGCAGCCCGCAAGCGATAATCGCAATTAAATCGCGGGCAGACACATGACCTAATTCGAACCGAGCCGCCAATTGGACCAAATCACGCACGCCCAAATGTTCTTCAAGCTCAGCAAGCGCACCCAGTGTCAAACACAGTTCATATCGCTCCCCGTTTAGCAAAGCGCTCACTTCGCCTCTATGTCTGTTCGCCATGCGCTCGCCTCAGGTTGCTGAGAACATAAGAGCGCCCGCAGATTCGAGCGCCAATTCGAAGGTGACTTCGGTGTTATGTTCGGCGCGATAATCGAGGCTGCTAATTTGGAACGCACCCTGAATGAGGCCAAAACTTGGAATGATAATCTGCCAATTTGAAATCAGCCCATCAAAGAAAATTTGTCGCACGAGTGCGTCCGATTGTTCATCCTTAAACAATCCTGTTCCCGCAAGACTTGCGCGGCGCACGCCGGCACCGGCCAAAAGCTCGCGCCAGCGTCCCAGTGATTCTGCATGAGTGATATCGACTGCATCCGCATTCAAAGCCAATCTGCGCGTTCGCAAACCAACCACCGTCACGAACACACCGGCTCCATTATCCACCTTCAACAGGAGGTCTTTGCCTTTTTGGGCTGTCATATTTTGTTCTCCAATACAGATTGTGATGAGCTATTCAACGACGGCACGGAGCCGCAGATTGACACGCGCCAACCGTCCATTCTGTTCGCGCTTCGTCTCAGAGCCAATCACCCGCAGGCTCACAAAATTAAAACCAGACAAGACTAAATTGGCGTCATCAAGAAGGCTGAATATCAACGAGCTCAGTTCCAAAATATTTCGCGTGCCTCTGGCTTGTGACCAAAGCGTCAGCGTCTGATAAATTTCGAACGGCGTTTGCTCATCAGACGTCATGCTTCGGGCTTGAACGTCACCCCACGTCGCATAGGGAAAGGCTGCATCGCGCGGAGCCTCGTCGAACACTTTCATAATACCACTGGACGTCAGTATCTGCTGACTCTTGAGCCGCACACTAATAGCTTGTCGCAGTGCCACAATCGGAGACAAACTCATCATGATTTGATCTCCTCACAATGCAGAACAAGCCAACGCTGCCGCTCCTCAGGATCGAATAATCCAATGATGCGAAACGACCTGTCTTGATAGGCGACACGACATCCCGGCGTCACATCATCACGCCAGCGAATACACAGGCTATGCGTGACAACGTCTTCCAAGCGTTCCGCAGACCAATTGTCTCGCCCACTTACGGGCTCAATATCAGCCCATAGATTTATGGGGGCAGCGAAACTCTCGATAGTGTCTCCAAATTCCTCGTCAATCGTCGTAAGTGGAATTTCAATTGAAATGAGTTTGCGTAACATGCCTGCAGATGATCGCGCTCTCATAGTTTGATCCTCTTAAAGGGTAGGATCAACGTAGATATATCTGCACCAGGATTCTGATCACCATCACCGCGATGTACATACCAATCGGCCACGAGCTGCTTGATTGCCAATCGCAATGCGTCAGGCACATCAGATGGGTTTGCCCCATAGCCACACACAACGTCGATTTGAATACGCCCGTCGGGAAGGTCAGGCGAAGGCGGACGGAGTGCCGGCACTAAAGTTGGATCAATCTGTGCATCGACGAGCGCATAGAGCGACGTTGCCAAAATCGTCTCGCCCGATTGGCCAACGACTGAAATTTTATCAACGCTCATGACCGGCGAAATTGGCAAGCGAACAACACCAGACATGGGCCAATGATCCAAAACGACTCGCCAAGTCTGTGCCATTAAACAACGCCGAGTGGCCAATTCAACATGGGCACGCGCCGCTGCAATGAGGCTTGTGAGAACGGCATCCTCTGCGTTTCCATCAATCTTCAACCAATCTTTTTGCTCTGACAGCGAAACTGGCTCTTGTATTGGTGGCGTAAGACGTGTTTTGAACATAGCGAGTGACATCCCTTCGAGGGCGAATTCCAAATGTTTATGTTAAGATTTCTTTGGGCGATGTGTGTCGTTTTGGTTGGCTGCCAAAGCGCCGCGGCCATTGTTGGCTCAAGTGATACGGGTGAAAGTTTTGCCAGTGAAATACTTATGGTTCTCTATTCCAACACTCATGGTGCTGGGTTTTGCAGCGGCGTTGTCATCGCGCCCAATGTCATACTCACTGCGGCTCATTGTGTGAGCAAACAACCAACTGATGTGCGGCTCCATTACCGCGAGCACGGTGCGCCAATTTTGCTAGACGTTTCATTCACAGCCATTCATCCAGCCTATAAGGCGAAAACACCGACCAGTCGTGAACGCTCAATTGATCTGGCCCTTGTGCGCTTAAAGTCCGCACTACCAGATCAATTCAAGCCCGCGCGTTTGGAACTGAATGAGTTAGCGCAAGACAGTAACTATCGCGTCGCCGGCTATGGATTAACGGATGAAGGCGACAGCAAGAGCGCAGGATCATTACGTGATGTTGAACTCGTATTGCGCAAACCATTGTCAAAAATATTGCTCTGGCTCGAAGGGCACAACACAGGCGCTTGTGTTGGTGATTCAGGCGGTCCGATTTATACGTCTACGCACCGCGTGATTGCGATCACCGCATGGACAGAAGGATTTGATGGCAAGCATTGTGGGAAGCTCACGCAAGGTATTCGCGTAGCTCCCCATTATGGCTGGATTGAACAGACCCTGAAAGACTGGGGCATAGAGGCCCCAGTCCATTGAACGAAATTTAAGCCGTACCAAACTTCAGAAGCTTGAGCGCCTCAAAGTTTTGCACACCGCCACCAACGCGCTTTGTGGTGTAGAACAACACATAGGGTTTTGATGAATAGGGATCGCGCAGCACGCGAATGCCGCGACGATCCACGACAACATAGCCGCGTTGAAAATCACCAAAGGCGATTGAATAACTGTCGGCTGCAACATCGGGCATGTCTTCCGCTTCAATCAATGGAAAGTTCATCAGCGTTGCATTGGCACCAAGGCTTGCTGGTGGTTCCCAGAGATATTCGCCCGTCGCAGTTTTGAATTTCCGGATCAGCGATTGCGTCTTTCGGTTCATCACAAACGTGCTGTTCTGGCGATAGCCAGCGCGCAGTGAATAGATGAGGTCGAGCAATGAATCAGATGGATTGGTCGCAGCAAAGCCGCCAGCAGCGCCGGTGGTCACATAGCCCATCTTGCCCCAAGTCCACGTCGCATTGGGTGCTTTGGTATAGTTGAGAAAGCCGGTTGGTTTGTTGACACCATTGCCATTAACAAAGGCCGCACCTTCTTGCTCAGCAAAGACTGTTTCAACTTCGCTCGCAATCCATTGCTCAATATCAAACACCGCATCATCCAACAAAGTCTGGGTAGCTGCAGGCATCGCATAGAGTTCCATCGCTGGAAACGACATATCCGCGATTTGCTGATTGGCAGATTGTGGACGTGGATCCGCTTCTGCCACCCAACCAGACGCTGGACCAGAAAACGAGAACGCTTTGCGTAATGCTGAGGTTGAAATGGCTTGTACCGTCGAGATGGAACGGATCGGCGAAATGACAGCAAGTCGACGCAGAATTTCAGATTCAGCTGGTTGCGGGACCAGATAACCACCATCTGGACCAGAAGTGACCGAGAGCGCTTTCTCCTCAATCGCCTTCAAGCCAGCCGCTTCACCAGAGCGCATGTAAGACCGAAACGCGGTCTTATGTTCGCGCGCTGCATAATCTTCTGCGGCCTTTGTTTCGCCCAAGCGTGGACGCGCTTTTTCGAGCGTGAACTGATCAAGACGACGCTTGGTTTCATCCAAGCCTTGGTTGATACGCGCAACTTTTTCTTCGGTGATCACATCGGATGATTTGCTCTGTTCGATCTGCGCAAGGCGCTCGTCATTGGCAGAACGATATTCGGAAAATACGCGATGCATATCTTCAAAAGCACGGGCAGCATCAAGTGAAATGGATTTGTTTTCTGATGGAGACATATTGGACATGGAACATCCTTTGTTAAGATCTTAGGAGTGACGCAATGGATCGCAGTGAAGCACCAAAGGCTTCAGCTGCGAGGTGTTGGCGGAGTTTGCCGTCGAGGTGGGCCCCGCGTTTGACGGCAGAGACGCGGGCTTGTGGGAGCATCGGAAACGTCACGACCGATATTTCCCAAAGATCAATTTTCAAAAGTCGGCGCACGCCCGAGACAGGATCTTTGACGGATTTTTCTGAGCGAAAACCGATTGACAGACCATCAACAGATCCATCGCGCATGAGAGACAAAACTTCCCGTGCTCGCGCCACATCAAGATTGAGTTTTCCGCGCACTTTGAGGCCACGCGGATCTTCGATCACCTCAAGCCAACTGCCGATGGGCTGGGCGGCATCATGTTGCCATAATAATTTAATGCCGCTGGCACTGCGACGTTTGAGCGTGTCGGCAAATGCGCCTGGCAACACAACATCTTGGCCCAAATCAACAATGTTAAAAACGCTGGCATAGCCTTCAAACTCACCCGCTCGCGTCACGTCAGATAGATTTGCACTTAGGCGTTTAATTTCTAGCCGTTTGGGATCAGGTGGTTTGCAGGCATAGTGAGTCATGCATGGCTCCATAAAAAAAGGCCCCGACATGGGGCCTTTTGGACGTTGTATGTTTTGGCCCGCTCATTCTGGCAGCGGCGCATAGCCAACGGCTTCACGTTTCTCGGCTTGCGTCAGGAAGTCAGCAGCAGCCACGCGGCTCCATTCCAAATTGCGCTCTTGCGCCAAGGCATCCACGCGATCGACATTGTAATCCAAGCGAAACTGACCAAAGTCTGCTGACATCCACGCCTCAAAAGATTTCAACGTGCGCGCCACAAGTGGAATGATTGTTTGTCGCCAGAAGGCGCGGTTTGCCTCTTGAAAATTCGAGTGCGTATTATCGCCCGGCAATCCAAGCAGCAAGGGCGGCACACCAAAGGCCAGAGCAATTTCACGCGCCGCTATCGATTTGGCTTCAATGAAATCCATATCCTTTGGCGATAGGGAAAGTGTTTTCCAATCCAACCCGCCTTCTAACAAAAGTGGTCGTCCTGAATTTGTGGGACCGGAAAAATTCTCATCCAATTCTTTGCGCAACCGATCAAACTGATCTTCGCTCATCGATGCTCCGGCTGGGCCAGAATAGACGAGCGCACCAGAAGGACGAGCGGCATTCTCCAACAGAGCCTTATTCCAAAGGCTTGCTGTGTTGTGAACGTCCAGTGCTGATTGCGCCGCGGCTAATGGTGGAAAACCATAATGATCATCGAGCGGATGAAATAATTTGAGATGCAAAATCGGCGCGGGTGCGCCTGGCACAAGCGTGTAGCGCACACGATCTCCCGCCACCATATAATCATAAGCGGAGGGCCAACCATTTGGTCCCGGTGCCACCGACATGCGATCAGGGCGCAGACAATAGAGCTCGCGCAATTGGCTATCAACGCGTGCGCCCTCAATATAGGCGTTTCCAAACAACAGCAGATTGGAATAAATCTGCTCTAAGAAATTACTGCCGACATCTGATGGATTGGGCTGACGCAACAAAGCAAGCGCTGGATGTTGCGGATCTTCACGATCATTTTCAAACGCCGTCCACGGAATACTCGCCGCCGATTCCGCAATCAATCGCACGGCACGATGCACAATTGGATTGCGCTCATAACCATGGCGCGTCAGTTCAACATAGGTG
>CAIUDK010000318.1 GCA_903897875.1 uncultured Hyphomicrobiales bacterium | reverse complement strand
GCGCATAGCCTGCTTTCACAATTTCCAATTCCTCTTCACAATCGAAGGCCCGTTCGGCAGCCATCTGACTGAGATAAGGAACCGAGATGGCGAGTGATTGCTGCAAACGCTCAACCGTGCGCACGAAGTTTGGCGGCACAATCAGCCAGCCAATGCGCCAGCCCGTCATACAATAATATTTCGAGAAAGAATTGACCACGATGGCTTGCGATGAATAGGCCAAAGCCGTCGCGGCTTTCGTCTCGTAAGTGAGGCCGTGATAAATCTCATCTGAGATAAACGCGATGCCGAGCCGATCACAGGTGTGACACACATCTGCCAAATCTTGCGGCGACATCATTGTACCCGATGGATTGGCCGGGCTCATCAAAAGCACGCCCGACAGGGGCTTTTCGTGATGCGCAGCTTCGATCATGGCGGCAGTGACGACGTGACGATCTGCGGCCTTTGTCTCTAACGTGACAACCTCAATGCCGAGCGCTTCAAAAATATTGCGATAGGCTGGATAACCGGGTGCAGCGATGGCGACGCGTGCGCCACTGTCGAACAAAGCCAGAAACGACAGAATAAACCCGCCCGATGAACCCGTCGTCACCACCACACGATCCGCGCTGACCTCGACGCCATAGGTGTCGTGATAATGGCGCGCGATGCGAGCGCGCAACGAGGGCCGCCCCAAAGCTTCCGTATAGCCAATGCGCCCCGCCGATAGAGCGGACATAGCCGCCTCGCGCACCAAACGCGGTGGGGGAGCTGCGGGTTCGCCCACTTCCAAATGCATGACGGACCCACCTGCCCGCTCGATCTCGCCAGCAGCACTCAGCACATCCATCGCAAGAAAGGGTGCAACGGCGCTGCGCTTTGAGGGGTGCAAAGCAAGGTTTTTTGGGGCGGGTGCAGATGTGTTCTCAAATTTAGTCATGGCGCCTGTGTAGCCAATCTCGGCCGCCGCGTCAGCCCTTAGAACGCCCAGCCTATGCTTTGCCTCAATACGGCCTAGTTTGTTCCACAGGACTGGACGCCGAGTACATTGCCCCCTGCGTCGGCATTGACCCCTGCACCGCTGCCAAACTAGTGTTCTGTCCATGACCACGTTGAATCAGTCCGCACACACACGACCCAAGGCTTGGATCTCCATCCTCGCCAGCCTGTTGGCGCTTGCCCCGCTGGGTGCGCGCGCCCAAAGCGGCCCCACCATTGTGCGCGATGCCGAGATCGAGCAATTGTTGCGAGAATATTCGGTGCCTATCCTCAAGGCCGCCAATCAAAACGTGGGAGCCGTCAAAATTATTCTGGTGGGCGACCGCAGCTTCAATGCGTTTGTGGCCGATGGGCGCAAAATCTTCGTCAACACCGGCGCGTTGATGGAGGCCAAAACCCCCAACGAAATCATCGGCGTTATGGCGCACGAAACCGGCCATATGGCGGGCGGGCATTTGGCGCGCCAGCGCGAAGAAATGGCGCGCGCGCAGATCATGTCCGTGGTTGGCATGTTGGTGGGCGCAGGTGGCATTGCAGCCACCAGCCGCTCGCGCAACAACGGCCCTGTGGGCGCTGATGCCGGCGGTCAGATGGGCATGTTGCTGGGACCACAAGAGCTCATTCGCCGCTCCATGCTGTCCTATATTCGCGGTGAGGAAGAGGCCGCCGATCGTGCAGCCGTTAAATATCTGACCACAACGGGACAATCAGCGCGCGGCCTTTTGACGACGCTTGAACGCTTCCAAAATGACTCGCTGTTTCAAACCTCATCGGTCGATCCCTATCTGTTATCGCATCCGCTGCCACGCGAGCGCATTTCCAATTTGGAAACCGCCGCTAAAGCAAGCCCGGCATGGAACGCCAAGGATAGTGCTGCCCTGCAAGCGCGCCATGATT
>CAIUDK010000317.1 GCA_903897875.1 uncultured Hyphomicrobiales bacterium | reverse complement strand
CCATGGTCGCCATAAAGGCAGCACGCAAAGCGTCAACGCGATCTTTGGGCACACCCGGTGCCACAACATAGGGACGCCCAAAAGCCGTCTGGCTGTAGTACAAATCCAGCACCTGTTTTTGTTCCGCCGTCTTTGCGAAATCGACAGTTTTAGGAACTTTCTTGGTATTCAGATCAGGATAGCCGTCGGAATCTTCTTGGGCCAAAACCCGCACTTTGCCAGAGCTGAACCATTCGCGTTGCGAGGATGCAATGCTCGACCAGCTATTGCCACAACTCCCCTGCACTTCGTTTTTATCGATCGCAAAGGAGATTTCACGCGTGCCCGGATAGCCCGCCACGATCTTAAATTTAGTGCCCAAAACCGCATTCAAGACAGTCGGAAAATCCCGCGTTGATGCGCCGCCCGCACTTCCGCCCACGATCAATTCTTTTGTGAAGAGGTCGGCAAAAGATTTCACATTCGCATCTTCGCGCACGAGGCAAACGTAAACGTCTGCATTGGCATTGCCGATATATTGAAATTTCGTCGGATCATGTGTGGCGCGGCTATCGCTGAACAATTGATCAACGACCGCACCCATGAAAATAGCGCCCATCACGCTGCCATCTTTGGGGGCTGCACTATAGACATAACCGGAGGCCACATTGCTCGCCGCGCCCGGCATGTTATTGACAACCAACAGCGGATTTCCGGGGATATGCTTGCCCATATGGCGCGCAATCAAACGCGCATAAAGATCGTAACCACCACCCGGTGCGCTGCCCACCACGAGATTGAGGTTCCGTCCTTTGTAAAATTGAGCGACGGTCTCTTGTGAATGCACAGCGGCTGGCGCCAGCGCCCAAGCGCAGGACAGTGCAATGCCGACAAACGTCGATAAACTCTTATTGCTGAGCCTAGGCATATTATCCTCCCTTGAAATCAAGGCCGTCTTAATGCGGCTCATGACCATGTCGACGTGACCTTGTCGAACTCCCTAATTATACGCTACATTTAGAACCATAAGCCAGCACAGCCTGGCAAAAGATTCTGGGAGGTATAGTTATGAGCATTCAGGTTCGCCCGCTTGATGCGCCATTGGGCGCAGAAGTATCCGGCTTCGATCCGCGCAATATCACACCCGAAGTCGCTAATGAGCTGAACCAAGCCTTTTTGAAGCATCATGTGCTGGTCGTGCACGGCCCCGGCCTTACGGACGACGAGCTCATCGAATTTGGCAAAAGCTTTGGCCACATCGAAGCTGCGCGTAAAATCTCGCCCCTCGCCTCGCGTCCTGAGATTATGGTCATCTCAAACATTCGCATGAACGGCGAGTTGGTTGGCTCATTGCCCGATGGCGAAATGAACTTCCACTTCGATCGAATCCATCAGAAAAAGCCAAATAAAGCTGGCGTTTTGCAAGGCATCGAAATCCCATCAAAGGGCGGCAACACATCATTTTCCAACATGGTGATGGCCTATGAGACTTTGCCCGATGCACTCAAGACAAAGCTGGACGGGCTGACAGCGCTCAACACGTTCGAATATGGCACAACGATTGATAAGGATAAGGCGCTGGCTGCTGACGCACCACAGGCCAACCATCCGCTTGTGCGCACCATTCCAGAGACAGGCAAAAAATCAATCTATGCTTGCCGTCTCATGACCGACCGCATCAACGAACTGCCCGCAGCCGAGAGCCGCGCCCTGCTCGATGAGCTCTGTGATCATGTGGAAAATCCAAAGTTTGTTTATGAACATGTCTGGAAGGTTGGCGATATTCTCGTTTGGGATAACCGTTGCACCAGTCATGCGCGCACAGACTTTGATGCTAGCGAACGCCGCTTAATGAAGCGCGTTACTGTGGGCGACGATCGCGAACCTATTCGCTGATCTGGAACAAAAGCGCGCCCAATCTCACTTGAGGGGCGCGCTTTTCATACCCTAGTCGGCGATGGTGAAGGCTTGCGAGATCACAGCGGACTTATCGCTGTTATAATCTTTCAGCTTGTAGTCCACGGCATATTGGCCGGGATCTAAACCAGTCACCGTCAGCGTTAATACAATCATCAATTCTTGATTTTTGTAGTGACTGGTTTTGTTAACGGTCAATAGTTTTTCTTGTCCACCAAGAACTTTGCCATCCTTAGTTTTCAAAACGAAATCCGCTATCAGTCCGAAATCAAATGAATCGCCATTTGCTTTCCATGCGTAGCCAACCGGCTCCACGTAGGTGATGAGTTTTTCACCAGCCTTAAATACATTCGACGCACGCTCGGAATACACGCCATAGGTGTCTGGCGATTCCTTCACAAATATAACACGACGCGCACTTAACGGCATCGTGGTCCAAATATCACTCACAGTCCGTTGTGCAGCCTCAAGATCCTTGAGTGATTTGACCGCGGCTTCTTTTGCCTCGGCTGAAACTTTAGGCGCGGCGGGTGCGGCTGTTGTCGACGGTGCTCCACCCCAGCCCTGAGCTTGGGCCGTAATTGGAAGAACGCTCAGAGATAAAAGAATACAAAAAGAAGATAATACAATGCGCATCCCAACCACCAAGTGTTTGAGCCAATGAATTGATAGAGAAAAGCCGGCGGCGCTACCTGCGACGCCGGACTGAAGCTTAATTAATCGCCTTGACGCTGTTCTGAATGGCGATGATGTCGTCCTTGTTTGCCTTCAACGCTTCTGGCGAAGCCCAGAGCGTGAGCAAGATCAAACGATTGTCACCAGCCGCGATCAGAACGAAATCAACATGCGTGTCGCCATCTTCATCGGTGCCATCATAGCTAATCAGCTTCGCCTTCAGGCCACCAAGCTCAATGTCTTTTTCAACAGGTGCGGATTTAGCAACGATCTCATTTTCATCGAGCCAAGCATTGTTGTTCTCAAGCATTTTATCAACACGCTTGCCGGTCGCATATTCCACCGAGAAGAACACATCTTCATTGGGCGAACGTGCCACATAACCATAATCGATCTCGTCGATGTCCCACGAATTCGGGACTGTGATGGTGGCGACTGGATTTTTCTCTGGCACAGCAAGATTTTTAGCTGACGCTGGAAGGACGGCTGCGCACATAAATGCTGCTGCTATAATTAGCTTTTTCATAATGACTCCAAAATGGACTATATTAAAATTGAAAATGACGGCTCAACGTCCGCCGATATCCCAAACATAACACACAAAAAATGCGTCGCACACCGTCAAAACGGAAATGAACCTCGAAAAACTAAAGAAACCAACCTAGTCAAAAGTAGATCTTACTTAACCCATTACGGCCTTCAGTTGAGCCAATATTTTCGGGCTGATGGGCACACCGCTCTCCATACGCTCAACCCATGTGCGATGCGCGCGCTCGCCCGGGATCAGCAAGTCCTCAACGTCCTTGGCCCGCGGCTGCGCCTTAATCAGCGCACCGAGTTCAGAAATGCTCGTTTTATAGCCATCAATGGGACGAAGTTGGCCAACATCAATCGCACAGATCGCGGCGTTTTGAATGTGCGGCGACGACTTTTGCGTCAAAGCGTTTTGTAAAATGGGAACACTCGTTCCAATCGAACAAATCATTTCAAATGCCAGCGCAAGGCCAGACCCCTTTGGCCCACCCAGCGGCATCATGATTTTGGCTTCCGCTGCATTGGTGGTCGGCTCGCCTTGCGCCGTTAGCGCCCAACCTTCGGGAATGGCGCGACCATGGCGTTCAGCCACACGGATTTTGCCATGCGCGGCATTGCTCGTAGCCATATCAAGCACAAATGGAGCCTCGCCCTGCATCGGCACGCCAATCGCAAATGGCGAAGTGGAAAGCGTGGCACCTGCCGTTCCGTGATAGGCCATCAGCGGCGTGCCCGCGGCAAACGCCATACCAATCATGCCTTCACGCGCGATCATATCGACATAATAGCCAATCGGTCCCGTGTGTGTTGTCTGCCCAACAAGCACCCACGCCGCGCCGCATTTGCGCGCACCGCGCAGTGCATTCTCAACGCCGATCTTCATCGCCACTGGACCAGACGCACGCTCTGAATCAATTTGGATCAACGCGCCCAGATCCAGCGTGACATGAGGCTTGGCCTGCGGGTTCATATCTCCCCGCAGTACGAACTCCCGATAGCGCAAGAGACGCGCCACGCCATGCGATTCATGTCCGCGCAGATCAGCCCAAACCAGCACCTGCCCGATCAACCGTGCATCATCAATGCCGAAGCCCACATTTGTGAGCACTTTCTCGGCAATGACCTGAAGTTCTTGAGCGCTGATTAAGTTCTGATCTTGCGTCATGCTATGTTCCTAATGTTTTCCAAGATCACTGGCTGCCCATCAAATCACGTGCGTATTTAACGGCCTCAGGTGAGGTCGCCAAAACTTCTTTCGTAATTTTTTGCAAAGACTCGCCAGTGGCGGGCTCAATTGGCAGCTGCAACTTGGCTGCTTCTTCAAGAAATGCGGGGTCCTTCATGGTCGCATCAAATGCGCGACGCAAGGCTTCCACACGATCGGCAGGCATGCCGGGCGGTCCAAAAATCGCGCGCCCAAATTCTGCGGCCGACGACATCAAACGAATGGCCTG
>CAIUDK010000316.1 GCA_903897875.1 uncultured Hyphomicrobiales bacterium | reverse complement strand
CGATTGTTCTTTCGCTATCACGCAGCCAGCAAAATTATCGTGTTTGCATGGGTGAATGACGAAGACACCAAGCGGGCTTATGAAAATGCGGATGACGCCTATCGCGTTTTCCGAAAGATGCTTGATGACGGATATCCTCCGAGCAATTGGGGGCAGTTACTTGCGCACGCGAAGGACCATGCCGAGCGATTAAATATCGCCATCAGCTCTTTCGCAGGCCCGCAGTAGTTGCTGTCCTCACCCAACATCAACAGGCAAATCATCCCGGCTACCCCATTCAGCCCACGACCCATCATAAAGCGTGCCCGGTTTTTTGCCCGCTACATCCAGCGCTAATGTCAGAATGGCGGCTGATACGCCTGAGCCGCAGCTTGTCACCATCGGCTTGGACCAATCGACGCCTGCGGCTTCAAATGTGGTCAGCAATTGCGCGGCGGGCTTGAGATGGCCATCGGTGACAAGCTCGGTGAAGGGCACGTTGAGGCTGCCCGGCATATGGCCGCTGCGCACGCCGGGGCGAGGTTCGGCTGCTTCGCCACGAAAGCGGGCGGCGGGGCGGGCGTCCACGACATTGGCCGAACCGCTCGCGAGAACTTTTGCGACATCGTCCGCAGATGCCACCAGTGCGTGATTGAGGCGGGCTGTGAAATGGCGTGGTTTGGGTTGGGCTGGACCATCGTCCAAGGGGCGGCCCTCAGCCTTCCATTTTGGCAGGCCGCCATCGAGGATCACAACATCGGTTGCGCCATAGGCGCGCAGCATCCACCAGACGCGCGGCGCGGTGAAGAGGCCAGCGCCATCATAGACGACGATCTTCATGCCATCGCCTATGCCCAGCTTGCGCATCTCGCTCGAAAAGGCGAGTGGCTCCAGCAGCATATGGGGCAGGGAGGTTTTGGGGTCCGCAATGGCGTCAATGTCGAAGAACACCGCTTTGGGAATATGGCCCGCCAAAAATTCGGCTTTGCCGTCGCGGTTCATATTTGGCAAATACCAAGACGCATCGACAATCGCGAGGCCCGGCATATCCAGATTATCCGCCAACCATTGGGTGGAAACGAAGTGCGCGGGCCGGGGTGTCGACGAGGTCATAGAAACTCCGCAGTGATGGCGTTCTTTTGTTCAAGCCAGTTTGGAACGGGTAGATTTTTCGTGCGCAAAAATGCGGGATTGAAAAGTTTGGACGCATAGCGCACGCCAGAATCGCACAAGATGGTCACGATGGTGTGGCCGGGGCCAAGCGCACGCGCCAGACGCATCGCGCCCGCAACATTGATGCCTGATGAGCCGCCCAGCAGCAGCCCTTCATGCTCCGCCAAATCGAACACAATCGGCAGGGCCTCTTCATCGCTAATCTGAAACGCCATATCAATGGGCGCATCGACCAAATTGGCGGTGATGCGGCCTTGCCCAATGCCCTCGGTGATCGACGAACCTTCCGCCTTCAACGAGCCATGCGCGTAATAATGATAGAGTGCTGCGCCCATCGGGTCCGACAGCGCGATTTTGATGTTGGGATTATGCGCTTTGAGCGCCATGCCGATGCCAGCCAAAGTGCCGCCCGTACCCACGGCGCATGTAAAGCCATGCACTTGGCCCTCGGTGTCGGCAAGAATTTCTGGCCCCGTTGTGGCCATGTGTCCGGCGCGGTTTGCGGTGTTGTCAAACTGGTTGGCCCAGATCGCGCCTTGCGGATTCTCTTTGGCAAGTTTCTCGGCTAACCGTCCGGAAAGTTTCACATAATTGTTGGGGTTGGAATAGGGCACGGCTGGCACTTCAATCAGCTCTGCACCACCCAAACGCAGCATGTCTTTCTTCTCTTGCGATTGCGTGTCGGGGATCACAATCACGGAGCGGAATCCCAAAGCTTTGCCCACCATGGTCAGGCCAATGCCGGTATTGCCCGCCGTGCCCTCTACAATGATGCCGCCGGGGCGCAGCGCGCCCGTCTTGATCGCGTCTTGGATGATGGCGAGTGCTGCGCGATCCTTGACGGAGCCGCCCGGATTCATAAATTCGGCCTTGCCCAAAATGGTGCAGCCCGTCGCCTCTGACGCATGGCGGAGTTTGATTAAGGGG
>CAIUDK010000315.1 GCA_903897875.1 uncultured Hyphomicrobiales bacterium | reverse complement strand
CTTTGCAATGTCGATCTCAGGATCAGCAAGACGTTGACCAATCCAACGATTTTCCACCGGACGGTCACGGCGACGTGCCACAGTTTCCTGATGCAACTCATCGTTGAAGTAAGACCGGTTGTTGTTGATGATCACCAACAAAGGCAGTTTTGCGTGAACAGCGCTCCAGATGGCGCTGGAGCCCATGCAGAAATCGCCATCACCCAGAATCGCAATCGTATCGCGACCTTCCGTATGGTTGGCGAGCGCTGCGCCCACCGCCATGCCGGGGCCTGAACCGATGCCACCGCCGCCGTCCTTACCAAAGTAAGCAAACGGGCTGTGGAATGGCCATTCTTCAACTGGCCACTGACGGCAGAGACCGGCCATCATGACCTTGTCTGGATCGGCAACTGCTGCGCGCAAAGTGCGAGCAATGCCAGCAATTGAGACGCGATCGGTATCTTCAGGCTTCACCTTGATTGGCAAAGGCTTACGCCATGGCGCGCTCTTGCCAGGACCCAGAGCTTCCAACAGATCGGTGACAACGGAATCGGCTGAAGCCGCCATGAATACATCGGTCTGTGGGAGCGACATGTAATTCATATGCGCGCCGTTATGGAGCGTGTGATCGAGCGAGCAATGGATGATTTTGGCAGCCGCTTCTGGCACCGTCTTCATCGCCTTGACTGCGCCACCCAGATCGATCCAATCCAGCGATAGGATAACGTCAGCTTCGCCAACGATTTCGCGGGTCGCAGGGGTCAGCTGATTGAAGGGCTGAGCAACCTGAGATGGATGATCGGAGGGGAATACGGCGCGGTTTTTGAGATCCGTCATGACGATGGCGCCAAGGCGTTCAGCCAGAGCCACGCGCTTGTTCCAAGCCTCGATGGAGACGCCCGCGCGTCCAATCAAGATCAAAGGCTTCTTCGCCTTTGAGAGCAAAGCAACAGCCTTTTCAATGGACTCGCGGTTTGGACGCACAGGAGCTGGCGGCTCAAAACGGGCGAGATCTGGGAAGGCTGGCACTGTGTCGAGCGGCGATTCCTGAAGACCCGCATCAAGGCAGATATAGACAGGAGCGGTTGGCTCGGCGCGCGTCATGATCTGCGCACGGCACATGGCTTCAATCAGGGATTCAGCAGAGGTTGGCTGATTGTCCCATTTGATGAAATCACGGATCAGAGCGCCCTGATCGCTTGATGTATGGATCCAATCGATCCAAGGACGGCGCTGGCTGGCGTCCACTGGACCGGTCGCACCCAGAACGAACATCGGCACGCGATCGCACCAAGCGTTGTAGAGCGACATCATGCCATGGAGCAGGCCGACGTTCGAATGAAGGATACAAGCCATTGGTTCATCAATGGCTTTTGCGTAACCATGGGCAATCGCAACCGAATGATCCTCGTGAAGGCACAGGACCATCGACGGATTTTCGTTGCCCAAATGATTGACGACGGAATCGTGGAAACCGCGATAGCTCGCACCTGGGTTGAGGCTGATATATTTATAGCCAAAGCGGTTGAGCATCTGGGCTGCAATATCGCTGCCCCAGGCAACTTTCTTGTCTATCTGACCTTCTGGCCGATCGAAATGCATGGTCGTCCTCCCAATTTTATATCCCGCCGCTTTTGCGACGATCTGCCGTGGTGCGTCCGATGGACGCGCCAACTTGGCTATTTTGATGATATCTGGGGCTAAATCGGAACAATCCTCGAGGATGTTCCCGCTCCAACCTTCAGCGTCGCCCAAGTATGGAGATAGGCTTTCGCGAAAGCAAGCCGGGGCAAAGGACAAGCGCGCCCCCGCCGCCCGCAAGCCAAACCGACGCCTTATGGCCTATAATCATAGGCGAATCAGAGGGATAGAGTTTGGCCACCTATATTTCGATCATCATATCGACGAAGAATAACGAGAATGAGATTGAAAACACCCTCCAGCCACTTCAGGCTTTGCGGGCGATTGGCCATGAAGTGATCGTCTGCGACGGTGGCAGTCGCGATCATACCGTCGCGATGGCCCGGCCCTTGTGTGACATGATGCTCCAAGACCAGCGCAGCTGGGGCGACCGCATCAACGCCGGAGCCAATGTGGCCCACCACCCTATCTTTTTGTTTTTGCACCCCAATATTCGCCTACCCGTTGATGCGATGGACCAAATCAGCGATGGCCTGCGCAAGAGCCGGCGTGTTTGGGGTGGCTTTCGGATCACCCAAAGGGAGATCGGAATAACGGCCTTTTTGCGCGATATGGAATCGCGGTTGAGCGATATCTATCGGGCAGATCAGGCGATTTTTGTGACCCGCTCAGGCTTTGCGCTGGCAGGCGGGGTGCCGCTGCTGCCCATTCTGGAAGATGTCGCATTCTCAATGGCCCTTCAAAAATTAGGGCCGCCCTTAAGAATCGAAAAGCCAGTCAAACTGCTGTCACCGCCCATTTCGCTCGAACAATTTTGGCTGTCGTTCAAATTGCGCCAAGCCTTTGCCAAGGGGGCCAAGCCAGCAAGTCTGGCCAAACTTTACAACCTAGAGTCTGAATAAGAAGCCTTGGTGGCCTACCGCAAGGGTTGAATGAAAACCGTCAGGGCGCTACCAATACCGCCATGAAAACCCCAAAAAATGCCTCGCCACACGCACAGACACATAACTGCACAGTGCTTGTGACAGGAGCCGCCGGATTTATTGGCTTCCATGTGGCCCAAAAACTACTGGCACGCGGCGACCGTGTTATTGGCCTCGATAATGTCAATGATTACTACGATGTAGCGCTCAAAGAGGCGCGCCTAAAACTACTCAGCGAGCATACGCATTTCACTTTTGTGCGCGGCGATTGCGCCGACCAATCTACGGTTGAAAAACTTTTCACAGATCACGCGCCAACACGCGTTGTGCATCTGGCCGCGCAAGCAGGTGTGCGACATTCCATCACCCATCCGCGCGATTACCTCAATTCCAATTCGACTGGCTTTTTTAATGTGATCGATGCCGCGCGCCAAAGCGCTTGCGAGCATTTTGTCTATGCCTCATCAAGCTCGGTCTATGGTGCCAATACGCAGATGCCGTTTTCAACGCATCACGGCGTCGATCATCCGCTGTCACTCTATGCGGCGACAAAACGCGCCAATGAACTGACCGCTCATTCTTACAGCCATATCTATCAACTCCCCACAACGGGCCTGCGGTTTTTCACCGTCTATGGTCCGTGGGGCCGACCTGACATGGCGCTGTTTTTATTCACCCGCGCCATCCTCAATGATGAGCCCATCAAGCTCTTCAACAATGGACAGATGCAGCGCGATTTCACGTTCATTGATGACATTGTGGAAGGTGTGGTGCGCACGCTCGATCATGTGGCGGCAGCCAATTTGGACTGGAACAGCGCACGCCCTGATCCCTCCTCGAGTACTGCGCCCTATCGTATTTTCAACATCGGCAACAATCGCCCGGTGGAATTGCTGACGCTTGTGGAGACTCTGGAAGCCGCACTTGGCAAGCAAGCGCGCAAAGAATTTTTGCCCATGCAGCTAGGCGATGTGCACGCTACTTTTGCTGATATTGAAGATTTGGAAAAGGCCGTGGGCTTTCGCCCATCAACGGATTTGACCACAGGCATCGGACGTTTTGTGGATTGGTATCGCGCGTTTTATGGGGTTTGAGTTTTCGCGCAGCAATCCACTTCAATCAAAACCAGCTCTTCAAACCCACAAACACGGCATAGGCAAAACTAGCGCTTAGGAACAAACCAACAGCGCCAATGACTGTGCCAATCACAACCAAAATACCATCGCGTTCAACAAGCCCCAGACCGATCAAACAAATGGCAAGGCCAAATGGAATTTGCCCGATGATGGGTGCTGCCAACAACACGCACAGCGCCAAGATCAGCAACAAAGTGCCAATCATCACGCCCGACCAGCGGGGTGAAAGCCATTGCAAACGTGACTGAGACCAGCGCTCTAAAAACAACATTGTTGGCAAAGCGCGCTTAACCGCACGCGCCACATCAGCGGTGGCCACCGATTTCGTCAAAAGTTTTTGCGGCAAATAGGGCGCGCTGCGCCCGATAAAAAATTGCACCGCCACAGACAATAACAAGAGCGCGGACACGGTCGGAATGGGTGGCGGCATGGGAATGCAGTTGGGCAGACCTAAAAACACCACCAGCACTGCAAAGGAGCGATCACCAAGCACAGACAAAATTGTGCCAACGCTCAATCGTTCTCCCGGCTCTTTGGCCAGCCGCGACAATATGTCTGAGGTTCTCATCATAACTTTCCAAAAAACGGCGGCTCGGAATGAGTCCGAGCCGCCGCTAGTCCTATCTAATATTCAGGCCCTGCTTATTTGCGTGCTTTGGCCTCGCGGCGGCGCGCAGTCAGCACAAATTCCGTATAGCCATTGGGCTGTTCGCGACCCTTGAAGATCAAATCGCTCGCGGCCTGAAACGCAATGCCATCACACGCAGGCGCCATCGGCGTATACAAAGCATCGCCCGCATTTTGACGATCAACGACCGCCGCCATGCGCTTCAATGTTTCCATCACCTGTGCCTCAGTGATGACTTTGTGGCGCAACCAATTGGCAATGTGCTGGCTGGAAATGCGCAAAGTGGCGCGATCTTCCATCAAGCCCACATCGTGAATGTCTGGCACTTTGGAACATCCCACACCTTGATCGATCCAGCGCACCACATAACCCAAAATGCCCTGACAATTGTTGTCGAGTTCCTGCTGGACAGCGTCAGGCGCCCAGTTGGAATTGGACATGGGGATGGTGAGAATGTCCGACACTTTGGCTTTAGGCCGTGATGCCAATTCCTTTTGGCGGGCAAATACGTCAACTTGATGATAGTGCAGCGCATGCAAGGTCGCCGCTGTTGGCGATGGCACCCAAGCTGTGTTGGCACCCGATTGCGGATGACCAATTTTTTGGGCCAGCATATCAGCCATGCGATCAGGCGCCGCCCACATGCCCTTACCGATTTGCGCACGACCCGGTAGGCCGCAGATCAAACCAATATCAACATTGGAATTCTCATAGGCTGGAATCCACGCCGTCGTTTTCATATCGTTTTTGCGCACCATCGGGCCCGCTTCCATCGACGTGTGAATCTCATCACCCGTGCGATCCAAGAAGCCGGTGTTGATGAACACAACGCGATCACTGGCCGCCAAAATACAGGCTTTCAGATTGACCGTTGTGCGGCGCTCCTCGTCCATAATGCCCATCTTCATCGCAAAGCGCGGCAGGCCGACGATATCTTCAACGCGTGAGAACAAATCGCTGGCAAGAGCAACTTCTTCAGGACCATGCATTTTTGGTTTCACGATATAGAGCGAGCCAGTCGTGCTGTTGTGGATCGACTGCGTGCCCTTGATGTCATGCAAAGCAATCAGCGCTGTGATGGCAGCATCGACCATGCCTTCTGGCACATCCTTGCCATGCGCATCTGTCACCATATCGGTATACATATGATTGCCGACATTGCGGGCCAGCATCAGCGAGCGGCCCTTGAGGCGCAACTCGCCGCCCTTTGGTTTTGTGTAGACGCGATCTGGATTGAGATGACGCTCCACAGTGCCGCCGCCTTTTTCAAAGCTCGCGGTCAATGTCGATTTCATCAGGCCCAACCAATTGCGATAGACCTCGACCTTGTCCTCAGCATCCACGGCTGCAACGGAATCTTCCATATCCATAATGGTCGTGAGGGCTGATTCCAGCACAATGTCAGCTACGCCAGCAGGATCGGTTTTGCCAATCAGATGCGTCTTATCAATACGCACTTCGATATGCAGATTGTGATCAACGAAGAGCACGAGCTTGGGTGCCTGCGCATCGCCAACAAAGCCCGCCAATTTAGCTGGCTCTTTCAACGATGTCTGCGAGCCGTCTTTCAAGGTGACGACAAGCGCACCATCGACAATGGCGTAAGCGGTGGCATCGGCGTGATGGCCCTTGGCCAATGGCACAGCCTCATCCAGAAACGCTTTGGCGCGTGCAACAACTTGCGCACCGCGTGCTGCATCAAAGCCTTTGGCGCGTGGTCCCTCTTGAGGCAAAGCATCTGTGCCATAGAGCGCATCATACAACGAGCCCCAACGCGCATTGGCGGCATTGAGTGCATAGCGGGCATTGGACATGGGCACGACGAGCTGGGGGCCAGCAATGCGGGCGATTTCATCATCGACATGTTCGGTGCGAATTTTGCCCTCGGTGGGCTCTGGCAAGAGATAGCCAATCTGCGCCAAAAACGCTTCATACTCAGCCTGATTGATCGGCTGGCCGCGATGGGCGACATGCCAAGCGTCAATTTTGGCCTGCAATTCATCGCGCTTTGCTAATAGCAGTGCATTGCGGGGAGCCAACTCGCCCAGCACCTTAGCCAAACCACTCCAAAAACCTTCAGCATTCAGGCCCGTACCTGGCAGCGCTTCCTTGTCGACAAAATCGTAAAGAACTTTTGCAACGTTCAGACCACCGACACTCAACCGATTCATGCTGATCTCCTGCTGGGAAATTTCCTCAGAAATATGCGTCTCATTTTTTTGATAGGCTGGCTAGCGGGTCGTGACCTTAAAGCAAAGCTAGCTGCCCGCTCTATATAGGCCAGCATGCCGTCTTGGGGAAGGCGGCGCAAGAGCTTGAAATACGAGCTTGAGGTGACAAGTGCTTGGGGCGACTTGGCTCGGCGCTATAGATTTTGAATGGATTGCGGCTTAAATGGCGTGCAAGACGCGGTTTGGGTCAAGACTGCTATCCAGCCTATCGTCCATGAAACACGGCAACCATAAGAGATCACCCATGAATTCCACCTTGCTGCATGGCTTTTTCCGCTCATCCACCGCCTTCCGGGTGCGCATTGCGCTCAACCTGAAGGGTCTGGCCTATGATCAGCGGTTTCGTCATTTGCGCAAGGGCGAGCAGCGCGCGCCAGATTATTTGATGCTCAACCCACAAGGCTTGGTGCCAACGCTCGAAATCGACAACCATGTTTTGACGCAATCATTGGCCATTCTCGAATATCTCGACGAGACACATCCTGAGCCAGCCCTGCTGCCTAAGGACGCTGTTGGACGCGCCCGTGTGCGCTCTTTGGCCTATATGGTGGCGTGTGAAATTCACCCGATCAACAATCTGCGCGTCTTGCAGGATTTATCGAAGCGCTTTGGTGCCAACGATGGCGCGGTGGCTGAATGGTTCCGCCATTGGGTCAAGGAAACCTTCGCGCCGCTCGAACAGCGCTTGGCCTCTGAGGCCAGCACCGGCACCTTCTGCCACGGCAACACGCCGACCTTGGCCGATGTTTGCCTTGTGCCTCAAGTCATCAACAACACGCGCTTTCAGGTTGATATGACGCCCTATCCTACCATCAGCCGCATTCACCGCGCGTGTATCGAACTGCCAGCCTTTGCAGCTGCCCTGCCAGACGTGCAGCCCGACGCGGAATAGACTGCGCTCTTGAATACGACAGATGCGTGAGCTGACGCCCCATCCGAATCTTCGGTGACGAAGATTTGGGGCGCAGTTGGCACTCATCCAGAGAAACGTGTAAACGTTCAAACACTCAAAAATTAAAAACGTAAATTCTAGGGAAGAGACATCATGACCTTTGCTCGCCACACAGCGCTGAGTGTTGCGCTCCTGTCCGGAGTGTTTGCAGGAGTGCTTGTCGGTGCGCCCGCAGTCTCCCCTGCGCGCGCCGATGACGTTGCAGACTTTTATAAAAACAAAACCATCGATCTGGTCATCGGCTATTCGCCCGGTGGCACATATGATTTGTATGCGCGCCTCGTGGGCCGCTTTATTGGCGAGCACATTCCGGGCAAGCCAAAAGTTGTTGTGCGCAATATGCCCGGTGGTGGAAGCCGCGTGGCCGCTGGGTTTGTCTATAGCATTGCACCCAAGGACGGCACTGTGATTGCCACGGGCGATCAATCCTTGGCGGTTGAACAGGCAATGGGCGACAAGGCCATCACTTTCGACACCAACAGGTTTCAGTATATCGGCAACCCCAATGCTGAGAACAACACCTTTGCGACTTGGTACACAACCGGCGTGAAGACGATTGAGGATGCGCGCAAAACAGAAATCGCTGTGGGTGCGACAGGTGGCTCGACCTCTTCGCAATATCCCAAGGCAATGAATGCGATTCTGGGCACGAAATTCAAAATCATCGTCGGCTATCCCGGTGGCAATGACATCAACCTAGCTTTGGAAAAAGGCGAAGTGGGTGCACGCGGCTCCAACAGCTGGACTGGCTGGAAAGCCACGCGCCCAGATTGGCTGCGTGACAAGAAAATCAATATTTTGGTGCAAATTGGCCTGAAAAAGGCGTCTGATTTGCAAGACGTACCTTTGTTGATGGACCTTGCCACCAATGAAGCGGACCGCGCTGTGCTGAAACTTCTCTCAGCCTCGGTTGAAGTGGGGCGTCCGCTTTATGTGGGGCCAGATGTGCCAGCTGCCCGCGTGGCGGCCCTTCGCAAAGCCTTTGACGAGACCATGACCGACCCGGTCTTTATCGAGACAGCGGCGCGCGAACATTTTGATATCCAGCCCGTGTCGGGTGTGGAGATGCAAAGAGTCGTGGGGGAGATCACCTCAACACCCAAAGCGATTGCTGACCGGCTGCATGAAATCATCGGCGGCATCGAGCAAAATACGAAGTAGGCTTGAATTGCGAGCGGGTGACGTCTTTTTGAAACGTCACCCGCTTTTATAAGACTATTTTGTGCGCTATGCGCGCATCTGTATTTGTGCGCTATGCGCGCATCCGCATCACAGCAAATTCAAGCACCTGATCGGCCATGATGGCGATCTGTTTGGCGACGCCCTCGTCATTGCAATTGCCGTCTTGGAATTTCGTGACAGCGGTATTGATGGCCACACCCATTGGCACGGGCCAGCCACGCAAAGCATGGGTCATCTGGCGCAACTGCCCCAAAACAACGCCCGGCCCCTGATAGCCAAAACCGCAGCCGATTGAGCCCACAGCGCGACCATCGAAATAGACCCGCGGATCGGCGCGCATTTCTTCCACATAATCGAGCGCGTTTTTCACAAGGCCCGACACGGCGCCGTGATAGCAAGGCGAGGCCAGAATAATGCCATCGGCCCGGCGCAGCGCCTCAATGAGGTCCTTGGCGCCTTGGGGCAGTTCGCCAGGCACCGCGTCATACATCGGCAAAAGAAGGTCAGTGCCAGAGAACAAACGGACCTCGGCCTGCTTAGAGACGTGCCGCAAGGCCAAGGCTAGAGCCTGCTCGGACGAGGAACCGGGGCGGGTTGTGCCGCCAATACCAACGATGAAGGGTTTTTTCTGGCTCATAGACTTAGATTCCTTGGGCTTTTCGAGATTGAGGGCACCTTGAGGCGGCGCCCATATATTTTCTTGAATTTTATGCGTTCTCTTGTGTTTAGAGCCAAGCCCCCGTTCTGGCTAGCACCCCTTCTACGAAAGCCCGCCCAACGCCCCCAAAAGTCGCCCAAAGCCGCCCCTTAAAGCCAAGCTCGGACACGCAAAGCCTCGATCTTTAATGCCAAGCCGGTGCCGCTGGGGTATAGATTGCTTGATCTTGCCCTCTACAATTGACTTGTGGTGCGCAATGTCTCATAAGCCACGCACGATTTCAGCGCGCATCTGCATGTCTGTTATCGGTCATTCGCGTGCCCACTCAAGTCTTGATCCCTTAGGATCATATGTTGGGGTTTGTGGCCGCTGGGTGACTTCAGCGCCATCTTATTTTCGGAAAGACGTCCGGGCCCATCGGTTCGACGCTCAATCCATCGAACCGGAGCAGACCTGTGAAGCGGACTTATCAACCCAGCAAGATCGTGCGTAAGCGCCGTCATGGCTTTCGCTCGCGCATGGCAACCGTTGGTGGCCGCCGGGTCATCGCAGCGCGCCGCGCACGTGGCCGCAAGCGCCTGTCAGCCTAACTCCTTTACCACGCACGAGGGTTTCCCTCAGGCTGCGAGGCATTAGTGGGCGAGGACGTGAAAAGCCAGATCAGCACGCCACAAGCGTCAGCGACCTCTGGATCCGACTCTCCTGACATCCTTAAAACGACTGAACTCGGTCGCTTGAAAAAGCGGGCCGAGTTTGTGCGTGTGGGCCAAGGCCGTCGCGCCCATGGACGCGGCTTCACATTGCAAGCCGCTGCCGTCACCCGCTCTGCAGACGCACAACGGGCCCTCCCGACTCCTGTGCCTCCTCGGATTGGGTATACTGTCACGAAAAAGACAGGAAACTCTGTTGTACGAAACCGTATCCGGCGCCGACTCAAAGAAGCTGTGCGTTTGCATGCGGGGGCTGCGGCCCAGACAAATTATGATTATGTGATCTTGGGGCGGCCAGAAGCCCTCACAGAACCCTTTGCTGTTTTGTGCTCCAACCTGATAAAGACTTTTACGAAACTCCACGCTCCCAAGCCCAACGGCGCTCCTCATCATCGGAGCGCTGCCAAGGGCCAGCGGAGCCAGACGCAGATCGAGACACCCCTTTCCCCTGCGGGGCCAACATTGGCCACGCCAGATAGAGATCAGGCCAAGATATGATGAGCGACGACCACAAGAATCTTTTCGTGGCCATGGGCCTTTCCTTGCTGGTGATTGTGGGCTGGAATTATTTCTACAGCACCCCGCAGATGGAAAAGGCAAAGCAGACGCAAACGCGCCTGACCACGGAAGCCAGTCCACCAGCGCCCACCGGTGCGCCCATCACTCCGTCTGTGAGCGAGCCACACAGTAACGCAATTGCGACAGGTGATGTGGCCTTGCTGCCACCAACACAAAGCCGCGAAGCTGCCCTGCAAGATAGCCCGCGCATTACCGTCGAAACTCCAAGCCTGCGCGGTTCGATCAATCTGAAGGGCGGACGCCTTGATGATATTTCGCTCAAGGGCTACCGCGAGACGACGGACCCTAAAAGTCCAAACATTGATCTGCTGTCACCATTTTCCGCGCCCCACCCATTTCTCGTGGGCACAGGCTTCATCACGCCACAAGGTGCACCCGTCACCGTTCTGCCTGGACCAGAGACACTCTGGAAGGCTGATGGCACAAAGCTGACACCTGAAAAGCCTGTCACGCTGACCTATGACAATGGCAAGGGTCTGCTTTTCCATCGCACCTTCTCAGTCGATGACAAATATATGTTCACGATTGACGACCGCGTTGAAAACACAACGAGCGCGCCTCTCACTCTGTCCGCCTATGCCCGCGTTGTGCGCATTGGTAAGCCAGCCGTCTCTGGCTATGCCGTGCTCCATGAAGGATTTGTCGGTGTCATCGGCAATTCACGCGTGCAGGAAATTACCTACGACGCCATTGAGAAAGAAACCAAAGCCACGCGCATCCTCAAGGGCGACGCAGGCTGGCTCGGCTTCACCGATAAATATTGGGCTGTGACGATCATTCCTGATCAACACGAACCAACAGAGGCAACATTCTCATCGTCCGGCGAGGGTACAAAAACCTATCAAACCATCGCCCTTGACGATAAGCAGCCGGTTGCAGCTGGCGGAACGCTCAGCAATGTCACCCGCGTGTTCGTTGGTGCCAAGGAAAATCAAACCATTGATGCCTATCAAACAACTTTGGGCATTCAGAACTTCGATCTGATGATTGATTGGGGCTGGTTCTACTTCATCACCAAGCCTTTGTTCAGCCTGCTCGACCTGATCTATAAATATGTCGGCAACTTCGGCATTGCGATCATGATCGTCACGGTTCTGATCAAGGCTGCCTTCTTCCCACTGGCCAATCGCAGCTATTTGTCGATGGCCAAGATGAAAGCCGCTCAGCCCCAAATGGCGCTCATCAAAGAGCGTTTCCCGGATGATCGTCAAAAGCAGCAAGAAGAGATCATGGCGCTTTATAAGCGCGAGAAGATCAATCCGATTGCTGGCTGTTTGCCAATCGTCATTCAGATCCCTGTGTTCTTTGCGCTCTACAAAGTGATCTTCATCACCATTGAAATGCGCCAAGCACCGTTCTTTGGCTGGATCCACGATCTCTCGGCACCAGATCCAACAAACATCTTCACTCTGTTTGGTCTGATCCCGTTCGATCCAACTCATATTCCTCTGATTGGTCATTTCCTCGTGCTGGGCATTTGGCCCATCATCATGGGCGTCACCATGTTCATTCAGATGAAGATGAACCCAGAGCCAACCGATCCCATTCAGCAACAGATGTTTGCTTGGATGCCTGTGATCTTCACCTTCATGCTGGGCTCGTTCCCATCAGGTTTGGTGATCTACTGGACATGGAACAACACTCTGTCTGTGACGCAGCAATATTTCATCATGCGTCGCGCTGGTGTGAAGGTCGAGTTGTGGGACAATTTGGCCTCAACCTTCTTGGGCCGCAAAAAGCCTGCGGTCTAAATCAAACAGCGCCATCACGGATCATCTGTGATGGCGCTTACGCGTTCTGCGTGCGGAGATAAAAGTGACGAACGATTCCAACTCTGCACCTGAAATCCAAGCTACCCCTGAGCCTGACTTTGCAGAGATCGGCCGCTTGCTGTTTGCTGGCTATTGCGATTTCTTTTGGGCTGCGTCCAAGATCGACAATCTGCCGCCCATGGGTGCGCTTGAGATTGCGATGAGCGGTCGCTCGAATGTGGGCAAATCGTCCTTGCTCAATGCGCTCACCAATCGCAATTCCTTGGCGCGCACATCCAACACGCCGGGCCGCACACAACAGCTCAACTTCTTTGCCCTGGCTGCCGAGATTCCCAACGAGCGCCTGCGCCTTGTTGATATGCCCGGCTATGGCTATGCAGCTGCCTCCAAGGGCAAGATTTCCAGCTGGACAACCTTGATGCACGCCTATCTGCGCGGGCGCTCGACGCTAGCGCGCGTGTTTGTGCTGATCGATGGTCGCCACGGCGTTAAAGACACCGACAAGGAAATGCTCGATCTGTTGGACAAGTCCGCGTCCTCTTATCAGGTCATTCTCACCAAGCTGGATGAAGTTAAAATCTCTGAGCGTGAGCAGCGCGTGCAAGACACGCTGTTGGCCCTTGCGCGCCGCCCAGCTGCTTTCCCTCATGTGATCTTCACCTCGTCCAAGACGGGTGAAGGTATTCCCGAATTGCGGACAGCCATTGCACGTTTGATGGCCGAGCGCGGCCATTGAGCTTAACGGCACAAAACGATAAAACTGCGCGCAGCAGGAGCGAGAGCGCCATGAACAAGACAAAAGATTTGGACAAGCCAAAAGTAGAGCTACGCAGCCCGCAAGAGCAGGCTGAGATTCTCATGCAGGCATTGCCCCATATGCTGCGCTATGACGAGACCATCGTTGTGGTGAAATATGGCGGCCATGCGATGGGCGACGAAAACGTGGCGCGCGATTTTGCCCGCGACATGGTTTTGCTTGAGCAATCAGGCGTCAACCCTGTGGTGGTGCATGGCGGCGGCCCGCAGATTGGCGCTATGCTCGCCAAGCTCGGCATCAAATCGGAATTTCAAGCAGGACTGCGTGTCACTGACCGTGCGACTGTGGAAATTGTCGAGATGGTTTTGGCTGGCTCGATCAACAAGCAGATCGTCGGCTTTATCAATGCTGAGGGTGGACGCGCGATTGGTCTGTGCGGCAAGGACGGCAATATGGTGACCGCCGTTAAGGCGACACGCACCGTGATTGATCCCGGCTCCCAGATTGAAAAGCACGTCGATCTTGGCTTTGTGGGTGAACCTTCCAAGGTTGACACCACTGTGCTCGATCAAGTGCTGGGACGTGAGCTCATTCCTGTCTTGGCCCCTGTGGCGCAAGGCGTGGATGGCGAGACCTATAATGTGAATGCCGACACCTTTGCAGGTGCCATTGCAGGCGCATTGAAGGCCAAGCGTTTGTTGTTTTTGACCGATGTGCCCGGCGTACTCGACAAGAACAAGGAACTCATCAAAGAGCTACGCGTGTCTGACATTCATGCCCTCATCGCAGATGGCACAATCACCGGCGGTATGATCCCGAAGGTTGAGACCTGCATCTACGCGATTGAGCAAGGCGTCGAAGGTGTTGTCATTCTTGATGGCAAAACCCCGCATGCCGTGCTGGTGGAATTGCTGACAGATGGCGGTGCGGGCACGCTGATTACGCGCTGATAGGTGAGCCTCATTACAACAAAGCCAACTCACATAGACACTGAAGCCCCGGCGCTGAAACAATCCGCGCCGGGCATCAAAAACTTCGCCCATATTGATGTTTGGGTGTTCGACCTCGACAACACGCTCTACCCAGCCCATTCCGATCTCTGGCCCAAGATTGATGCGCGCATCACGCTGTTCATGGCCAATATGCTGGGGCTGGATGGCATGTCCTCCCGCGCCCTCCAAAAATTCTATTATCAGCGCTATGGCACGACCCTGCGCGGGTTGATGGAAGATCACAATATGGGGCCGGAAGCGTTCTTGGACTTTGTCCACGACATTGACCGCTCCTCCATTCTGCCCAATCAAATCTTGGCCGACGCCATTGCAAAGCTACCCGGACGGCGGCTGATTTTGACCAATGGCACGCGCGACCATGCGCTGCGCACCGCCCAAAAGCTTGGCATTGACGAATATTTCGAAGACATTTTCGATATTGTCTCAGCCGATCTGGTGCCAAAGCCCGAAGCTGCCACCTATCTGCGCTTTTTCGATAAGCACGGCGTTGATCCCACCCGCGCCGCTATGTTTGAAGATATTTCCCACAATCTGGTGGTACCCCACGCCCATGGCATGGTGACGACGCTGATTGTGCCCCAGACCGGCCACAAGGATCACCGCGAGGCATGGGAGATCAAAGCCTCACAGGATGGCCCACAGGCGGCCCATGTGGATTTTGTGACCCATGATCTGGAAGGCTTCTTGAGCGCACTCCAGACAGACGCCCCAACGGCTTGACACAAGCGCCCCACACGTCAAAAGCTCTCCTCACATAATTCATAGCCGAGAAAGAAAAAACATGGCCCATTCCCTCGCCCAGCTAGAAACCATCATCAACGCCGCCTTTGAAGATCGCAACAATGTGACCGCTGCGACCAAGGGCGAAGTGCGCGACGCTGTGAACGAGGCGTTGCATCTGCTCGATGGCGGCAAGGTGCGTGTGGCCCAGAAGATTCCGGGTGCCACCGGCGTGGCATCTTGGAGCGTCAATCAATGGCTCAAGAAGGCCGTGCTGTTGTCGTTCCGCCTCAATGATATGGCAGAAATTTCCGGTGGTCCGGGCGGCTCAACATGGTGGGACAAAGTGCCTTCCAAGTTTGACGGCTGGAGTGCAGCCGACCATGCCGCCGCTGGCTTCCGCTCAGTGCCCAATTGCGTGGTGCGTCGCTCGGCCTATGTAGCACCCGGCGTGATCTTGATGCCGTCGTTTGTGAACCTTGGCGCCTATGTCGACACCGGCACGATGGTTGATACATGGGCGACTGTGGGCAGCTGTGCGCAGATCGGCAAGAATGTGCATCTGTCAGGCGGCGTTGGCATTGGTGGCGTGTTGGAGCCTTTGCAGGCCAACCCAACCATCATCGAAGACAATTGCTTTATCGGCGCGCGCTCCGAAGTGGTTGAAGGCGTTGTGGTGGGTGAAGGTGCTGTGCTTGCCATGGGCGTGTTCATCAGCTCATCAACAAAAATTATCGATCGCAACACCGGCGCTGTTCACGTTGGCTATGTGCCGCCCTATTCTGTTGTTGTGTCGGGCAATCTGCCTGGCAAGCCTTTGCCTGATGGCACTCCGGGTCCCTCGCTCTATTGCGCTGTGATCGTCAAGACGGTTGATGCGCAGACGCGCTCAAAGACCGGCATCAACGAGCTTTTGAGGGACTAATGACCAACGCCAACGAACAGCCAGAAACACCGACTGCAGCTGCACCAGAAGAGAGAAGCCGTTTCTATTTTCTGTTTCGCTCGGACAAGGGGCGGATTGATGCTGGCACATGGGGACGCGCAACTTCGCTGATGGTTGTCACACTTGTTGTGATGACCGCCATCTGGATTGCGATTTCACCATGGGCGCATCGTGGACTGAGTGAGCGCCCGCTGCTCGATGGCGTGACGATTGCTGTCTTTGCCTATCTGTTCATCTACACCGAAGTGGTGCTGCTGGCGTCCATCTCGTTCTACAATCTCAGCGCCAAGCGCTTTCGTGATCGTGGCCTCAAGCCAGCACTGGCTGGCCTCATTCCGTTTCTGGCTTTGGTGACAGGTGCGGCCCATTGGGTGCAGCCACAAATCGCTGAATTCTTGCCAGAATGGTTTGTCTGGGCGCTCGATGTCTTGCTGATTGCTTGCATCATTTGGACAGGCATCACTCTGTCCTCGTCACGGAGCGTGGACGATGCCTAACACTCCTACCGCTCTGGACATTGCGCAGGCGCTTATTCGCTGCCCGTCAGTGACGCCGCATGATGCTGGAGCGCTGGGATTGATTGAAGGCTGGCTAAAAGAGGCTGGCTTTACCACGCAAAAAATAGTGTTTAGCGCGCCCAACACGCCTGACATTCCCAATCTCTATGCGCGCATTGGCACAGATGCACCCTATCTCGTCTTTGCAGGTCACACGGATGTGGTGCCTGCGGGTGACGTGGGTGCATGGCGTGCCGATCCGTTTTCTGGCGATGTGTCGGATGGCCAATTATGGGGGCGCGGCGCGGTTGATATGAAGGGCGGATTAGCAGCCTCGATTGCGGCTGTGTTGGCGTTTGTAAAAAGCGCATCCTTCAAAGGCTCGATTGGTTTTCTCATCACGGGTGATGAAGAAGGCCCCGCCATCAATGGCACAATCAAGCTATTGGAATGGGCCAAAGCGCGCGGCGAGATTTTCGATCATTGCATTTTGGGTGAGCCAACCAATGTCGAGCGCATCGGCGATATGATGAAGATTGGCCGACGCGGTTCACTCACGGGCCGATTGGTTGTGCACGGCAAGCAAGGCCATGTCGGCTATCCGCATTTGGCCGATAATCCCGTCCATCACATCGTGCGTTTGTGCGCGGCTTTGCTGGCCTCTCCGCTTGATGATGGCACGCAGCATTTTGATCCCTCTAGCCTTGCAATCACAACGCTAGATGTTGGCAACCCAGCCACCAATGTCATTCCAGCCCAAGCGCAAGCGACGTTCAACATTCGCTTCAACGACGTTTGGACGCCCGACACTTTGCGCCAAGAGATTGAAACACGTTTGGCGCGGGCGGCGGGTTCTGCACGCTATAGCCTGACGTTCGATCCCACCAATGCGGTGTCGTTTCTCACACAGCCCGGCGCATTTGTGGATTTGATGGCGGGTGCCATTGAGGCCGAGACGGGCCAGCGCCCAACGCTCTCCACAACGGGCGGCACATCCGACGCGCGCTTCATCCAAGCCTTTTGTCCCGTGGTGGAATTTGGCCTTGTGGGCAAGACCATGCATGCAGTGGATGAGTGCACGCCAGTTGATGATCTGGCAAAGCTCACGGCGATTTATGCGCGTGTGTTGGGTGCTTATTTTTAGGGCCGATTGTCATCCGCCAACATTGAAGTCTTTAGACAACACCACTCAATAATCCACATGCACCAAACACAGCCCATCGGGTGGGGCCACTGTGCCGCAGGCTGCGCGTTCGCGTGATTGGAAAATGCGCCATAGATCGGCCGCATCCCATTTGCCTGAACCCACATGTTCGAGTGAACCGACCATGGAGCGCACTTGGCGATGCAGAAACGATTGTGCGCTGGTGCGAATTTCAATCACATCACCAATGCGCACAACTTCGATCTGATCAAGCGTGCGCATGGGGCTATTGGCCTGACAATCGGAATCGCGGAAGGTGGAGAAATCGTGATGGCCGACCAATTGTTGCGCGGCTGCGTGCATGGCATCGGCATCGAGGGCGCGCTTGATGTGCCACACAAAACCTTGCGCCATGGCTGGCGGCGCACGACGATTCAAAATGCGATAGACGTAATGTCTGCGCTTGGCAGAAAAGCGCGCATCAAAACCATCTTGGCGTTCTTCCGCGCTGATGATGGCAATGGGATGGGGCACTAGCAGCGCATTCAATCCATCGCGCACTGTGTCGGGACGATACCAACGCGGCAGATCGACATGGCCGACCTGACCTGTCGCGTGCACACCCGTGTCGGTGCGCCCTGCCCCAGTCACATAACATTCCTCGCCACATAATTTGAAGATCGCGCCTTCAATCGATTGCTGCACAGAGGGCGCATCAGATTGGCGCTGCCAGCCGACATAGGGGCGGCCATCATATTCGATGATGAGTTTGTAGCGGACCATCAGAGCAATTGTGTCTGAGGAGAAATCTTTGTGCCGCGCAAGAAATCAGCGGCCAGCATTGGCCCTTTGCCTGCACGCTGCACTTCTAACACTTGAATGGCACCCTCATCGCACGCAATCGTGAGCGCCTCATCCAACACACTGCCAGCCTTACCCGAACCCTTTGCAAGACGTGCACGCAAGACTTTGATGCGCTCTGGCCCGCGGCCCAAATCCACTTCAAAAAACGCGCCGGGAAATGGCGAGAGGCCACGCAGATGATTGTAAACATCTTGGGCTGGCTGGTTCCAATTGATGCGCGCTTCGGCTTTTTCAATTTTATGCGCGTAAACCACACCCAATTCAGATTGGGGCACAAAGTTGAGTGAGCCACGCGACAAAGCCGCCAGAGCACGCACCATCAAATCAGCACCAATGGGTGACAGACGATCATGCAATTCGGCCGCATTCATCTCAGGCGTGATCGTGACGCGTTCGGCCATGGCGATGGGGCCCGTATCAAGCCCCTCATCCATGCGCATGACCATGACGCCGCTCTCGTGATCGCCCGCCATAATGGCGCGCTGAATGGGAGCAGCACCCCGCCAACGCGGCAACAAAGAGCCATGCAGATTCAAACAACCTTCATGGGGCAGATCGAGAATGGTTTTGGGCAGAATAATGCCATAGGCCACAACAACAGCAACATCGGCCTCATAGCTGGCAAACTGCGCCACCTCGGCCTCATCACGGAAATTTTTGGGCGTATGAACGGGAATACCAAAACGCTCAGCCAATTGATGAACGGGCGAGAGCTTCATCTCCATGCCGCGACCAGCGGGCTTGGGCGCGCGCGTATAGACGGCGCAGACCTCATGGCCTTGGCCCAAAATTTCTGTGAGAACGGGCACAGCAAAATCTGGCGTGCCCATGAAGATCACGCGCATGATTAGTCCTGAGCTTTGGTGGCTGGCGCAACCTCTTCGTAGTCACCAGCAAACTTTGCGGCCTTAGCGAATTTCTTGGTGACGCGCTCACGCTTCAAGCGCGAAATATGATCGATGAACAAAACGCCATTGAGATGGTCAATCTCGTGTTGGATACAGGTTGCTAACAGGCCATCCACTTCGCGCTCAACCACATTGTTGTCGCGGTCCAAAAAGCGCACGCCAATTTTGGCCGGGCGCTTCACCTCAGCATAATAATCGGGGATCGACAGGCAGCCCTCTTCATAGGTGCCGATCTCTGGCGACGACCAAAGAATTTCAGGATTGGCGATAAACAAAGGCTCAGGCGCATCGCCCTCTTTGGCCACATCAATCACCACAACGCGCTGGGGCACAGCGATCTGAATGGCCGCCAAGCCAATGCCGGGCGCCTCATACATCGTTTCCATCATGTCATCCATCAAGGTGCGGATGGCAGCATCCACGCGAGCGACGGGCTCGGACATGGTGCGTAGGCGGGAATCGGGAAGAATGATGATGGGACGAAGGGCCATAAAATTACTCGATGATGGTGAGTGCGCGCAGGACACGAGATAAGCATCGCGGCGGGCGGCGTCAAATAGAGCGTGTATTATAGCCGGCGAATAGAGGCGATGTCGGCACCCGTCTTGGCCAGAATACGTGCGGCCGCCACCTGCAAAGGCTCGCTGACCACCAGCATGTGATGACCATTGGCGTGCAGCAGGGTTTGCGCATCGCGCATAATGCCCACATGGCCTTTCCAGAAGATCAGATCGCCGCGCTTTAGCTCGCCCTGCTCTGCTATGCCCTTAAGCTCAACACCAAGCGCCGCCTGCTGCATATCGGTGTCGCGTGGCGCAAAGATGCCCGCGGCAGCCAAAGCCGTCTGCACGAGGCCCGAACAGTCGATGCCGCCAATCGTCCGGCCACCCCATAAATAGGGCGCGCCCAGAAACTGCTCCGCCACGCTCACAAAATCGGACGCAAACACATCCACCGGGCTCAAATGCGCGGCCCAGACAAAGCCAAGCTGGTCGAGACGGGCAAAATCCCCTTCAATCGACACGCAATGAACGCGCGCGCCCATGGGCAGCGACATTTCAACGGGCAGTTTGATATTGGGCGCGGGGTAGAGAAAGGTGAGCGGCACGCAGACCTGATGGGTGGGCTCGCACGTCTTCGCACCAAGGCTCACATCAGGCAAAAAGCCGACATAATGATCGCGCTTGAGCTGGCCCCAGGCCCAACCCTCCTCTTGCTCATAAATCCAAACTTCCTCGCCAAACAAAGCTTGGGTATCGAGCGGCGCATCGGGAATGGGGGCCTGCTGAAGATTGGCAACGGAATGCTGCACGATCTGCACTTTTGGCGGGGCAAAGCGCGCGGCCTGCACCTGACCTTGCAGATGGTCAGCGGCCAGATCAGGGCGCGCAGGGGTCAGGCGACGATCGCGTGTCAAAACATTACCTCACCGGGGATGCTGGAATTTTGCTGGCTTTTGCGACCACAAGATCGCCCAGCGTCTCCAAATAGAGCGCGCCTTTGACCGTGCGCTGAATGATCACATTGCGCCGATCCGCCTCATCGCGGCGGCGTGAAATAATCGCCATCTTGCCCATGGAATCCAGCGCGCGCGTAATCACCGGCTTGGTGACGCCAAGCTTTTGCGCGAGCCCCCGCACCGTATGGGGCGGCTGCTCAAGATAGACGGTCAACAGAATGGCGATTTGGCGCAATGTGAAATCAGGCACCACATCAGCGCCATCCACGACATCAACCTTAGCCTCGCGGACAAGCCCCAAGGACACTTCGTGGAGAAGCTTCAATGCTTCGTCGGATTTCAGGTCAATGGCCATCGAATGTGCTCGGCAAACTCACGCAAGGGATGAAAAAATGACGCGCTCTGTTTTTGCGCGTCACGTCGTGCTTAGCAAGTGTTTCTCTACAAGCCCCAATCATAAAAACGCACAGCTCTTAAGCTTTGCTGACTTTTGCCTTGGGAGCTTTAGCAGCAAAGCGCTGCGAGAGCAGATCGAACAACAGACGCGCTGTTTGAGGATCACCGCCCTCAGGACGGCCCGGCTTTGCAGTCGGCGACCAACCATAAATATCAAAATGCGCCCACGCCTTTGTCTGCGTGACAAAGCGCTTGAGAAACAGCGCCGCTGTGATCGAACCTGCAAACGGACCGGGCGTGACATTGTTCAGCGTGGAAATTTTTCCATCCAACCATTGATCGTAAGGCTGCCACAATGGCAGACGCCACACGGGATCATTCACCTTTGTGCCATGGCTCCCAATAGCGGCCGCAAGCCCCTCATCATTTGTATAGAAGGGCGGCAGGTCTGGCCCGAGCGCCACGCGCGCCGCACCTGTCAAAGTGGCAAAGTCAAACATCAATTCTGGCGCTTCATCATCGGCAAGCGCCAAAGCATCTGCCAAAATCAAACGACCTTCGGCATCCGTATTGCCGATTTCCACACTCAAGCCTTTACGGCTTGGATAGATGTCACCGGGACGGAAAGCATCGCCAGCAATGGCGTTTTCAACAATGGGCACAAGCACGCGCAAACGCACTGGCAATTTTGCTGTCATCACCATTTGCGCCAGCGCCAGCGCTGTAGCTGCTCCAGCCATATCTTTTTTCATCAGCAACATGGCGCTACCGGGCTTGATGTCGAGACCGCCCGTGTCAAAGCACACGCCCTTACCAACAAGTGTCACTTTGGGATGTTTGGCGGCGCCCCATGTGAATTCAACCAGACGCGGCTCTTGCGATGCCGCGCGACCCACTGCGTGAATGAGCGGAAAATTCTTTTTCAAAAGTGCATCGCCGCGCACGATATGAATCTTGGCATCAAAGCGCTTGGCGAGTTTGACGACCGCGGCTTCTAATGCGTCTGGCCCCATATCGTTGGCGGGCGTGTTGATGAGATCACGCGCGGCATGACTGGCCTGCACGCAATTTTCAATGCGCGCTGCGTCAACACCCTTGGGCAAAACAAGACGCGGAAAGGCTGCGCCCTTAGCTTTGTAATGTGTGAAACGATAGGCCGACAAAGCCCACGCCATTGCGGCCAATTCATCAGCCTGCGCATGACTTCCAGCCGAATTGGCGAAACAATACATACCCGGCTGCAACAGCGAGACAAGCTTGCCTACCAAAAACGGATCGCGCCAATCTGCACCCTCTGCCTCCACACCAAACACAACCGCTTCAATCGCACCATTGCCGGAAGGTAAGAGCGCATGACGCCCCGACTTTGGTTCAAAGCCCAGTGCATCAGCAAAAGCTGCGGCGGCTTTGGAGAGCTTTTTTTGTATCTGCGACCAGTTCTGCGGCGTGACGAACCAAATCGGAATCGGCGTCGATTGCGCAGATGATTTTTTGCTGGAGGCGAGCTCTTTGTCTGTGACGAAGATGGAAGTCATATGGTCTCTGCCCGTATGTGGAATTGAAGTGCGTGTGGAATCGAAGAGTGTGTGGAACTTAAGAGAGTTGATCGAATATGAGACAGTCCAGCTCCTATCTCAATTGCGCATTTAACGCAGTATTAGCCTTAATTCTTTATTGCTCAAAGCCATTGTTCTAGTTCTTTGTAAGGCTTCCCATGTTGAGTGCCCAGTTTCAAAGCCGTGCCAGCCATATTGGCGTTGGTCCTATCTCGCGATTTGCCCTGCTTGCCGGAGCCCTCGTTCTCACAGGTCCGCTGACAGCTTGCAGCAAATTTGATTTCAAAGATGTCACAAACAGCATCACCGCTCAATCTGCACCTTCGCCACAACGCGCGCCGGCAAACGATTTGCGTAAATCCACGGAAGATTGGGGTGCGCGCTATGAGAAAAACCCCAAAGACAAAATAGCATCCATCAATTACGCCCGTGGCCTGCGTAGCTTGACGCAATATGCGCAAGCTGTTGCCGTGCTTCAAACCACACTTCTTGCCAATCCGACAGATTTGGAATTGATGGCAGCTTACGGGAAGGCGCTCGCAGACGCGGGCCGCTTGCCAGAAGCGGCTGAAGTGCTTTCGCGTTCACACACGCCCGAACGTCCCAATTGGTCTGTGCTCTCTGCACAAGGCTCCATTGCAGATCGCATGGGTGAACACACAACGGCCCAAAACTATTATCTTTCGGCACTCAAGATCATGCCCGAAGAACCCTCAATCCTATCAAATTTGGGCCTATCTTACGCGCTGTCAAAAGATTTGAAAAATGCTGAGGCAGCTCTGCAACGCGCCGTCGCAAACCCACGCTCTGATATGCGCATGCGTCAAAATCTGGCTTTGGTTCTGGCTCTCGAAGGAAAATTCAAAGAGGCGGAGGCGATTGGCTCGCGGGATTTATCCAACGTCGATGCGGCCGCCAATGTGAACGCCATTCGCAAAACGATGACCCAGACAAACAGCTGGCGCGATATGGCGAAACTGGATGCAGACCAAACCGCTCAACAACACTAGGCAAGACCATCACACTAAAAAGGCTGAGATTGGGTAAACCAACCTCAGCCTTTTTTATTGCCCGAATGACAACTGACTATTTTGTTGCGCCCGCAATCTGAATGGCGGCTGGCGTGATGATGATTGCAAACAGAACCGGCAGAAAAAACACAATCATCGGCACAGTCAATTTCGGCGGCAAAGCAGCCGCCTTTTTTTCGGCTTCCATCATGCGCGATGAGCGGCTTTCATCGGCAACCGTGCGCAGCGCGTGCGCAAGCGAAGTGCCGTATTTTTCAGACTGGATCAGCACAGTGACAACTTGCTTGATGGAATCAATTTCTGTGCGCTTGACCAAATTCTGAAAGGCAGTGCGCCGATCGGGCAGATAAGACATCTCTGCCAGTGTGAGCGCAATTTCTTCTGCCATGGGGACCGATTGCGCACCCACTTCAACACCGACACGCTGGAATGCCAGCTCAAGAGACACGCCAGATTCCAAACATATCAACAACAGATCGATCATATCAGGCGCTGCGCGCTTGAGTGATAATTGTCGTTTGGTGATTGTGTTGGTGAGAAAGACACCCGGCAATTTGAAGCCAATATAGGCGCTCACAAGAACGATCATTATTTTGACCATTAATGTATATTTCAAATCCAGCACAAAGAAGACATAGGTCGTCGTGACAATCGCCAGCCCAATGGGCATGACGGCCCTGAAGAAAAGAAACACAATCTCAGCCTGCGTTCCGCGAAACCCTGCCAGAGACAATTGCGCCTTTGTTTGCTCCTCACCTAACCATTTTCTCAAGTCCAAAGATCGAACGATCTGTTGGACCAGATGCATAAAACGTGTGGCTTTGGGAGGCACTCCGGCCCGCTGACGCTCAGCCAAACGCAGCCGCTCGCGTTCAAGCGCCACGGACTTCATCCGCGACTGCAGCGTATTATCTGTCATATAGGGAAATGTCAGAGATATGACCGAAGCAAAAGCTGCAATCACCAACAAAAACCGCACAAGTGTCTGAGGAGTCAAAAAGTCCATTTGATGCTCTAAAAGTCGAAGTTGATAATTTGTTTCATCACGAAAATTCCGATCGCCATCCAGATGCCGGAGATCACAAGTGCGACCTGCCCTGTCGAAGTCGTCCAAAGCAGGCTCACATACTCGGGCGCTGTGACCGTCAACAAGAGCGCCACAACAATCGGCATCGAGCCAATAATCATAGCCGAGGATTTTGCTTCCGAAGACATGGACAAAATCTTCTGTCGCATTCTTTTCCGATCACGCAGAATACGCGAAAGATTGGACAGTGAATCGGCAAGACTGCCACCCGTCTTTTGCTGAATCGCAATCACGATAGAAAAGAACTTGACCTCTTGAATGGGAATATTTTTTGCCATGCGGTCGATCGCTTCACTGAGCGATATTCCCATGCCTTGTGCCTCAATCAATTGGCGAATTTCGCCCCTGATTGGCTCTTCGGACTCTTGGGAAATAATTTTTATACATTCAGAAAATGGCAAGCCGGCTTTCACGCCGCGCACAATCACATCTAAGGAGCTCGGAAAATCCTCTTCAAATTTCCGAAAGCGTTTAGCAATCAGATGGCCAACGAGCCATTGAGGAAAGCCGACACCCAAGACGGCTGCAAAACAAACTGCAAAAAAGAAGTTTCCAAAGAGAAAGAGACCAAGCACCAAACCAACAAGGCCAACCACGCAGCAGCCTATGAGATAGCCCTTCTTATCAATCTCTAACCCTGCTTGGGCCAAGCGTTCATTCAACGTGAGACTAACTGCCTTGCCTGCTTCCAGCGCTTTGAGATGATCCGAGACTTGCTTGCGACGGTTTTGATTTTCCGTTTCCAAGGAGCGCACGCGGCTTGACTTGGACATGGATTTCACACGCTTTAAGACGAGCTCTTTATTTTTAACGTCCTTGTCAAACAGGGCATAAAAAGCACCGCCTGCGGCAGCCATTCCTAAAATACCGACAATCAAAGATTTCAATGCCATCTTAGATCTCCACCTTAAAGACCATCTAACGCATCAAGTGCTGCAGCCAATCGTGCCTCTTCGCCATAATACCGCGCACGCTCATTAAACCGTGGCTTACCAACACCCGTCGAGCGATGCTGACCCTTCAATTTGCCTTGCGCATCTTCGGAAATAATATCGTAGACAATGAGATCTTGCGTCGTGATCACTTCGCCTTCCATGCCAAGAATTTCTGTCACATGCGTGATCCGTCGAGACCCGTCGCGCAGACGCGATGCTTGCACGATGACATCGACCGAGCCCGAAATCATTTCGCGAATGGTGCGTGCTGGTAGGCCGTAACCACCCATCGTAATCATGGATTCCATTCGGCTCAGCGCTTCACGCGGCGAGTTGGCGTGCAATGTTCCCATCGAACCATCATGGCCCGTGTTCATCGCTTGGAGCAGATCGAATGCCTCTGGTCCACGCACCTCACCCACGATGATCCGCTCTGGTCGCATACGCAGGCAATTCTTGATGAGATCGCGCATCAGAATGGCGCCAGTGCCCTCAAGATTTGGCGGGCGTGTTTCGAGACGCACAACATGTGATTGCTGCAATTGCAATTCTGCCGCATCTTCACAGGTAATAATGCGCTCGTCGCCATCAATGTAATTGGTCAAGCAATTGAGCAGCGTTGTCTTGCCAGAACCCGTACCGCCAGAGATCAAAACATTGCATCGCACGCGACCAATGATTTTCAAAATTTCGGCCCCCGGGGGACTGATCGCTCCGAACTTGACCAATTGATCAAGCGTCAATTTATCTTTTCGAAATTTTCGAATCGTGAGCGCAGGGCCGTCAATGGCCAATGGTGGCGCAATCACATTAACGCGAGAGCCATCAAGAAGACGCGCATCGCAGATTGGTGAGGATTCATCAACGCGTCGGCCAACTTGGCTCACAATTCTTTGGCAGATATTCAAAAGCTGCTGGTTGTCTCGAAAGCGAATATTGGTGAGTTGGATTTTGCCATTCACTTCGATGTAAGTTTTCTCGGCCCCATTGACCATAATATCGGCAATATCGTCGCGTGCGATCAAGGGCTCCAACGGACCTAAGCCGAGGACGTCATTGCAAATATCATCCAGCAAATCTTCCTGGTCTGCGATGGAAAGCGGATAATTTTTGACGGAGATAATCTCATGCAAAGTGTCGCGAATCTCTTCGCGCGCGCTCGCTGGATCCAGTTTGGAAAACTGTCCCATATCGATAATGTCGATCAGCGAGGCAAAAATCTTGCCCTTGGTAACATAATAATCTTGGGATTTGGCTGGTGCATTATCAGGCTCGCTTGGCCGATTGCGCTCAACGGCCGGCGCACTTGCCGCAGACGCGGACGTCTGCGGAGCGGTAGTTGGGGGCGCCGACGCTGGCACGGCCGCAGGGCTAATCATACTTGAGCGCTTACCAAACATCGAATGCATCTCTCTTCAAAATTCTGAGCCGCCTTGCGGAATTCAAGAGGCTTTGGACTTCGATAATTTTTGGAAGAATGGATCAAGAAAGCTCTTCTTCGGCTTCTCGGCTTCCGCCTTACCAGTCAAGGCTTCGGCGATCTGTTGAAAGGTTTTGTTGCTTTGATCAACTTCCGAAATCATCTGACCATTGTTAGCCGCTGTTCCAAATAACTTGGCGTCATAGGGAATGACACTCAATGGCGTAAGCTCGAGCGCGCGGCTAAAGTCCTCAACGCTAATCTCGGGTCGCTTTTGCACATTGGTCATATTGAGAATTAGCTTAGGCGCTTGATCATTTGGCCGCGCATTACGCATCACATCAATAATGTTTCTTGCATTGCGCAAATTGGCCAGATCAGGTGCGGCCACAATGATCAGCTCGTCGGACGCAACAAGCGTGCGGCGACTCCAGGCGCTCCACACATGTGGCACATCTAAAACCACCAAGGGCACTAATGAGCGGACTGCGTCGAGTAATTGATCAAAATCACCCTCATTGAAATCATAAGTGCGATCAAGCAGCGCAGGCGCTACCGCTAGATTCAATTTATCACCACAGCTCACTAACAAGCGATCGATTGTATTGCTGTCCACGCGATCTAGATTGCGCAAGACATCGCCCAGAGTGACGCTTGGATCCTGATTGAAATTCAAGCCAGCTGTGCCAAAACCAAAATCAAGATCGAGAACCGACGCTTGCGTATTTGTTTGGTTGGCCATCGTCCAAGCAACGTTATGCGCAATGGTCGACGCGCCAACGCCGCCCTTGGCACCAAAGAAGGATAAGATGCGACCAATATTGCGCACACCCGTTTCACCAAAGAGATCTGACAGGGCTGATATAAAATCAATCGGCTGAAGCGGCTGGACAAGATATTCGCTCACGCCGCGCGCGCGCAATTCTCGATAGAGAACGATGTCATTCGACTTGCCAATCACGACAACTTTTGTGCCCGAGTCACAATATTCGGCGAGGACGTCGAGCTGATTAATCAGATGCTCGCGTGTGGAAGCCGTTTCAATGATGATGACATTGGGTGTTGGCGCTTGACGATAGGCTTCAACGGCAGCATCAATGCCGCCCATGTGAATCTTAAGCTGAATCCGCATCATGCGCCGGTCTTTGGTCAGCTCCTGTATGAACGAGGCAACCTGCTGGCTCTCGCAAAACACCTGAATTGAGACCCTTGGAAGTGGAGCCAATATTCTCTCTTTCATGACTAGCTCCCTGCTCCGCCAATATTGCTATTTTTAACTGCCCAACCGGTCGAAGGATCGGAACCTGCGCGGACTTTTTCAATCGCGCGTGTGCGCATGATGATGTCGGAATTGCCATCGGCGCGGGGCGACATAAGGTCGCTTGGATCAGCTGTTTGGGCTGCAATCATGTTTTGATAGGAACAGCCATAATCGTGATAATTCCGATTGCTCCAACCCTTCAATGAATCACCCGACACCATATCTTCAGGCCATTCACCACATTTGCCAGCCACTTTTGCCTTCAAAGCCACGAATGAAAGTCGAATGGGAGCCAGCGTGCGCTCATCGGCTGCATCATAGAACCTGACCTTCACGGGCACGCGAATGTTATTTGCCACCAGCAAATTCTCAATCGCAGCAACAATTGAAGGCGTGCGCGGGCTCAGCGCGGCATTGCGTGGGAAATTAATATCGACGGGTCCACCGTTTTTTTCGCGGTGCAGAGATGCAAATCCACGAACACGGTCAATATTAGGGACATCAAAGCCCGCAGCGCCAAGATAAAGATCAACAATGATCGGTGCATTCGTGATGAGAATCGGGAAGCGCTGCTCGTAACCGCGCGGAACAGAGCCCGTTGGAATATCTTGCTTGCTACAACCAGATACGAGTGCAGCCGTCGTCAGCATCACTGCACACAGCGCTGCTCTCTTGTATGTGGAAAATATATCAGTGCCCATAGGGCTCAAAAATCGCTGAAACATAATTACTCCAATCAACCAAACTTGAATTTAGTCGTTTATGAAACCAACCGGTCCGTTATATTTGCCCAAGGCCTCAGGATTTGACGAAGACGAATACACGCGATTCACGCGGCCCAAAAAGACAGCTTGTGGATCGCTGGCATCTGCAAATCCATCACCAGGACGTGACAATTCATTTGGCGCCACAGGCTTTGCGATATAGGGCGTCACAATAATCATGAGTTCCGTTTCTTGACGCTGATATTCACGTGATCGAAACAAGGCACCCAATACAGGCAGATTCATCAAGCCAGGAATTCCATTGATCGTGGCGCGTGATGTTGTTTGAATCAAACCAGCTGTTGCAATGGATCCGCCCGATGGCAATTCAACGGTGGTTTCATTTTTGCGTGTCCGAAATCCAGACACGCTCACTGTATTGAATGAAAACGTTGCTGTGGGATCAATTTCCGTGACCTCTGTCGCAATGCGCAGTAGAATCTTGCCCTCGGATAAAACAACGGGAGAGAAATTCAGCGTGACACCATAGGGTTTGAAATTCACGCCAGTGGTACACACACCACCCGTGCAGCTCTGACTGCCCGGTACAGGAATTTCACCGCCAGCTGTGAACTTTGCATTTTCACCAGACACAGCCGTCACAGTTGGCTCAGCCAAAACTTTGGCAACCCCTTGGCGCTCATAAACTTGGAGCTGGCCCGCCAACCCATTCACAACTGAACCAACGGCAGAAGCTGCATCGTAGCTGCCCAATGGAATGCCGCCGGTCGTCAACTGATTGGTGAGTGAATTTCCCAAAGAAATCGAACCCCAATTGCCACGTGCAATTGCGTTGGTCACACCCAATTGTTTCATCACATTGCGCTGAACTTCTGCAATGGTCACTTTGAGCATCACTTGATCGCGGCCCTTGATCACAATCGAATTCACGACTGTGCCCGAGGTGGGGGCGCCCGGCACACTTGATGCCAGTGTCACAAAGCCCTTTGCGATATCGACAGCAACCTGCGCATCGGAGGCAGAATCAACCGTGCCTGTCAGGATGATTGTGTCATTCACCGTTTTTGGAATGATGTTTGTGTTGGGCATTGCAGTTTTGAGAATCTGCAAAAGCTCCGCAATATCGCGGCCCACAGTGATCTCCAACGACGCAATGCGATTGCCTTGCGGATCAAGCGCAAACACACTTGTCTGGCCGCCCGTGTTGGCAATGATGTAGAGCTTGCGCGCAGAGCGCACAATTGCTGTGACCACTTTGGGATCAGCAATAAAGATTTCAGAGGCATCACGCGGCAAATCAACGATCACTGATTTGCCAACGCCCAAATTGATACGGCGAGAATCTGCGCCCTCTTGCGACTTTTGTCCCGCTTGAGCAGCAGCTGCTGGCGCAGGCGCGCCCTGTGCGTGCGCTACGTTTTGATCTGTCACTGACAAGAGCAACATGGAAAGAGCGGCTACGATGGGGAACCCAAACATGCGGGTATATTTTCTAGAAGAAAACACGTTAGCGTCTCCCAACTGTTGAAACGACACCAAACCGCACAATTGTGAAAGAGTTTGAATCTCTTGTGGTGGATTCTTGTGCCTCGGGTTTTGAGTCATAAATGCTTCGCAATACAAGAGTGAGCTGACCTTGACGTTGAGCCAGCGCCAAAATTTCGGCCTGTCGCACGTTGGCTTCTAGTGTGGCCGTAGAGCCAACGACAACTTTCTCACCATTTTTTTCTTGAACATTTTGACCAATCGCCAGCACGCGAATGTTTTGCAAAATTGTATTGGTCACCATGCCTTCGCCGCCACCTTTTGCAGCGTCTTCATCGCGACCAACCTGCAAAATATCAACGCGATCATTTGGGAGAATAAAACCACCCGCTGATGTTGATCCTTGTGTGTCGATGTTAATGGCGATGGCGCGTGAGCCCGCTGGCAAAATCGCGGACATAAAGCCTGCCGTTGCACCCTTAACCAATTTCTCGCGACGCATAGGCTCGCCTGCGTAAATGGCGGACCGGCTAATTGCGCCCTTCAATTCCTGCGTGGCATCGGGGGTTTTTGAGCGAACGATCATGCCATCAGCGACAGCTGAGCGGGGCCACTGAATCCAATTCATATCTTCATCGGTCAATCCGACGCCGATTGTGATAGGACGCGATGCGGCCAGAACCTCTTCCAACTCTTGGCGAGGCTCAGGCGCCTCAATATTGACAGCCACAGGTGGCGGCGGAGGTGCATCGCTACCCGACAGCATCCAAGCCAAAATACCAGCGCAAACGGCGAGGCCGAGAAAAAGATAACGGGAATTTTTCATTGGAAAAAATACTCAAAAATCGAAAAATTAACTTAGCGATATTTGAGCATTGAAAGGTCAAGTTAGGGTTAATCAATTGCGACCAAATTGCGATTTCTGTATTTTTTGTGTGTTATTTTTGGACCAATGAAACCCAGATTTCTGATTGTGGGTAAAGCCAGAAAGCGGCCGAAGACAGCGCGATACCATAAGGGATGCCGGTCGCTGGATGATAGAGACGCGCAATCCATTTTTTCTGTGCAAATTTTGCTGGGAGCGTTTGGCGACGGAACAAGAGAATGCCAAGCGTCAACACGCCGCCAATAATAGCCGACAAAAGCGCATATTCTAATGTGAGCGACCAGCCAAACCAGACTGCAGTTGCGGACGCAATTTTTGCGTCTCCGCCGCCAATCCAGCTTCTGGCAAAAAAGAAGAACGTCACGACCAGCACTAAAAGTCCGCACAAAGCATGCTGGATCAGATCAGCTGTTGAGAGATGTATGAGATAAGCGAGGGGAAAAAAAATAACGACGAGGCAAACGGAAATCCAATTTGATATTTTCATGCTGAACAAGTCTGAGAGACCCGCATAAATCATCAATGCCGGAAAAATATTGAGTGCTATAGATTCTCCAAACGGCATGGAATCCTCGTCAGCAGTTCACACCGCTCCATTCGAAAGAAAAACGGTCTCGTCAAGCGAGACCGTTAAGCTGCGATGCACCGCGCGTCACATTCAAGATAAACTTTGAAAGTTGACCAATGGGTCGACTACTTCAAGTTACCTGTGATCGAGGCGAATGTGCCTGACATTTTTGAACCCAATGCGGTGATTGCAGCAATAATTGCTACGGCCACGAGGGATGCGATGAGACCGTATTCAATTGCGGTCACGCCATCTTCATTTGCAATAAAGTTTGAAACCAATTTCATAGAACTCTCCTAATCTGCACCTGATCCGACCCGTTCGACCACGACCCGGTGGCGGATTGAGGTGAAGTTACGATCAATTCGTTGAATAAAGGTTACTAACTTTTCTAAATTCATTACATAAGGGTAAGCTTTTCACCTAGGGTCAGGTTATTGGGCACGCAACCGACCATTTTCAGTCCTTTTGGTTCAGAGGCGCGATTTGGTTAAGAGCTTTTTCATCATGTTGGTTACATATTGAGAAACATTTTCCCTTCAGGGACCCACCATGTTTTTCACAAAATACCTTTCTTCAGAGGGCTTTGCCTCAAAATATCTGGCCTCAAAAAACTTAAGGGACCTCCTCATCCCTCCGCTCATCATTGCTGCGGGGCTTTTGCTTGGTACTCAAAATGTCCGGGCGGGCAGCAATCTGGATGTTGTGCTCTATCAAGCGCAGATTTTCGAAATGCCTGAGGGGACGTCCACGCTCATTGTGGGCAATCCCATTATTGCTGACGTCACAATTCTCAAAAAGGGCAATAAAATGCTCGTCACTGGTAAAGGTTTTGGTGAAACAAATCTGCTGGCTCTCGACAATGCTGGCAATTTAATTGTGGAGACAAAAATTCGCGTGAGCTCGTCAACGGCTCAAAATCTAACGGTCCAACGGGGTGCGGAGCGCGAATCTTATAGCTGCTCACCGCGCTGCCAACCCACCGTCAGCCTTGGCGATTCCCCGCGCTTTGTGGGCGAAGTCACAGGACAAATTCAGGCCAATACGACCTCATCGACACAGGGTGCCCGCTAAACAAAAAGCCACCTGACGAATCAGGTGGCTTTTCAATTTGGACAGAGGCGCGAAGCTTAGATCGTTTGATTATAAGCGCCGACTTCTGGATGAACGCGGATCACGTCGTCGATGGCTTTGAACATCTCGCGCATCCGCGCTTCTGACACTGGGCTTTCCACCACAACAACCAATTCAGGCTTGTTGGATGAGGCGCGCACAAGGCCCCATGTGCCATCCGCCGTTGTCACGCGCACGCCGTTGACCGTGACAAGATCACGGATTGGCTGGCCAGTGAACATTTCGTTCTTGCGCACCATTTCTTCAAAATGCGCAACGGTTTTATCGACGATGCCGTATTTCACTTCATCATCGCAATGAGGGGCCATAGTTGGCGATCCCCATGTCTTGGGCAGTGCGGCATAAAGATCAGCCATGGATTTATCTGGATTGCGATCGAGCATGTCGATCACATGGATGGCAGTCAAAATACCATCGTCATAGCCACGCCCAACGGGTGCGTTGAAAAAGAAATGGCCAGACTTCTCAAAGCCAGCCAAAGCTTTCAAATCTGTGACGCGGCGCTTGATATAGGAATGGCCGGTCTTCCAATAATCAGCCTTCACACCGCGCTCGATGAGCACAGGATCAGTTGCAAAGAGGCCGGTGGATTTGACGTCCACAACGAATGTTGCTCCCGGATGGAGCTTGGACAGGTCGCGCGCTAGCATCACGCCAATCTTATCAGCAAAGATTTCTTCGCCGTGATTGTCGACAACGCCACAGCGATCACCATCGCCATCAAAGCCCAGACCCACATCAGCGCCAGACTCGCGCACCTTATCGGCGATGGCGTGCAGCATCTTCATGTCTTCAGGATTTGGATTGTAGCGTGGGAAATTGTAATCGAGCTCAACATCGAGCGGCACAACTTCAACGCCCAAAGCTTCCAGCACTTGGGGCGCAAAGGCACCTGCTGTGCCATTGCCGCAGGCCGCCACGACCTTGAGCTTGCGCTTGATCTTGGGGCGATTGGTGAGATCGGCGATATAGCGCTTTGGAAAATCCTCAACAAAGCGATAGCCGCCACCATCGGCATGGCGGAATTTGCCGCTCAATACGATGTCGCGCAAACGACCCATTTCATCGGGACCAAAAGTCACGGGACGCTGGGCGCCCATCTTCACGCCGGTCCAACCATTGTCATTGTGCGAGGCGGTCACCATCGCCACCGCCGCCACATCAAGATCAAACTGGGCAAAATAGGCCATCGGCGAGAGCGCCAGACCAATATCATGCACCTTCACGCCAGCAGCCATCAGGCCCGTGCACAAAGCGAATTTGATGGATGAGGAATAGCTGCGGTAATCATGGCCAGTGACCAGCTCAGGCTTAACGCCCATTTCATGCAGCAAAGTGCCAAGGCCAAGACCAAGGGCTTGTATGCCCATGAGGTTGATCTCTTTGCCAAAAAGCCATCGCGCATCATATTCGCGAAACCCGGTCGCCTTGACCATGGGGCCCGCCTCATAGGCGTAGGTATTGGGCGTGAGATGCTGTTCGGGCTTTGGATACATGCAATCCTCATTGGGATGTCGCCGCATTGGAATGGGCGGATACAGAATCAGACGTGTCTCTTGTAGGATGAGCCTTGCAGGTTGTCATCGCTCCATAAGGGCAGGAAGCCACCGAAAATGGGGCAAATTGAGGTGAAACACCAGCCCATGGCCCGAGCGCTCAGTTTTCTAACCGAAAGTCGCAGGCTGTTGGGGTTATGGGCGCAAGGTCAGCCGTCCGGCAGCCACTTCAACGCCACCGAGTTTCTTGAGAAAGCTCATGCCGAGCAGGCTTGTGCCAGCCACATCTCCGGGCAGCACCAGCGCATCCACATTAAACACGCGCAACGTGTCCAGACGCACTTCACTCAATTTAATTTGAGCGCCTTTGGTCACGCCCGTCGCGGTCTGCACGGGGGTGGTGAATTCAGAGGGGCGCGGCATCACGCCCAAAATCTTGGCATCGGCTGTGGTGAGCGACAAAAAGGTGGCGCCCGTATCGACGAGGGCAGAAATACGCCGTCCATTGATCTCTAGCGAGGTGGAAAAATGCCCCATCGGATCTGATTTGATTTCAACGCGTCCGATGCCTGAAGCTTGAGGAAGAGCTGGCGCTGATTGCACAGCCGAAGCGGCTGTGACGCGCGGAGCAACCCCGGGATCCTGCTTCAATGTTTTCTGGTTCAGAAAAAGGCCGCCTGCAACCGCAACGCCCGAAATAACAATCACATTCAGTCCAAGATTACCCGACATAAGCCTGACCCACGCAACAAACGGCCATTAGAAATCGCGTTGACTATGCGGGACCAAGTGCTTCAGCCGCGTTAAGGGACAGGCTTAACGAAGTGCTGATTTCAAACGATAGAGGGCATCAAGCGCATCGCGCGGGCTCATTGTGTCAGGATCAATCAATGCCAGTTCATCGCGCAGTTTATCGCGTGGCTTTGGCGCTGGCGGACTGATGGCGGCGGAAAACAATGGCAGATCATTGACCATATCTTTGACAAGCGATTTGCGATCATTGGCTTCCAACACAATCAGCAGCTCTTCCGCACGCTCGACAACGGCGTTGGGAAGCCCAGCTAATTTTGCAACCTGAATACCGTAGGAGCGATCAGCGGCGCCCGGCATCACCTCATGCAAGAACACCACACTGCCTTTCCAATCACTGACCCGCATCGTCAAATTGATGAGACGCGGCAGCTTGCCAGCCAGATGGGTAAGCTCGTGAAAATGCGTCGCAAATAATGCGCGTGCCCGGTTTTTATTATGAAGATGTTCGACGCTCGCCCACGCAATCGACAGACCATCGAACGTGGCTGTGCCGCGCCCAATCTCATCCAAAATCACAAGAGAACGTTCAGTCGCCTGATTGAGAATGGCGGCCGTCTCCACCATTTCCACCATAAAGGTGGAGCGTCCGCGCGCCAGATCATCGGCGGCGCCAACGCGCGAGAACAAACGATCCACAATTCCGATATGCGCACGGCTGGCTGGCACAAATGCGCCCATTTGAGCGAGCACAACAATCAACGCGTTTTGGCGCAAATAGGTTGATTTACCTGCCATATTGGGGCCAGTGACCAAAGCAATCCGACCACCATCAGCCTCGCCTGACAGATCAGCGCCATTGGCGATGAAGCTCGTCCCGCGTGTGCGCAAAGCGGCTTCCACCACGGGATGGCGACCTGCCTCGATTTGAAAACTCAATGACAAATCAATTTGCGGGCGCACCCAATCGCGCTGCACGGCCAGCTCAGCCAAAGCTGCTGTGACGTCCAAATTGGCGAGCGCGTGTGAGGCCGTTCTGATCGCCTCATTTTGTTTGCCTATCTGCTCCAGCAGGCGATCAAAAATCTCAAACTCCAGCGCTAACGCCCGATCCGCAGCCGAAGAAATTTTGGCTTCCAACTCCGCCAATTCGCTCGTCGAAAAGCGCATCGCATCGGCCATGGTTTGGCGATGAATGAAATGCATGTTCATAGGCGGGCGCAGCATAATCTCGCCTTGCGCCTGCGAGACTTCGATAAAGTAGCCTAGAAAATTATTGTGCTTGATGCGCAATTGCTTGGTTTGCGCCAGCTCGCTGTAATTGGCCTGCAATGAGGCCACCACGCGGCGGCTGTCATCACGCAGAGCGCGCAATTCATCAAGCGCAGGCTCAAAACCGCTGCGAATAAAATGACCATCGCGGCGATTGAGCGGAAGCTCATCATTGAGCGCATCAGCCAGCATGGCTTCCAACGCCGGATCAAGCCCGGCCAAACCATTGGCCGCTTGCACCAAAGCGTTTGGACATTCGGTGAGACCATCGAGCCGCCCAGACAAGATGCGAGCCGTGGTGAGACCATCACGCAAAGCTGCCAAATCACGCGGGCCACCACGCGCCATCGCGATGCGCGACAAAGCGCGCGCGATATCAGGCACGGAGCGCAAATCGGCCCGCAAGGCCGCGCGCAGATCGACATGCTCAACGAGATAAGCAATCGCGTCCTGACGCGATGCAATCTCAACCGGATCGGTCAATGGTCCAGCCAAACGCTCAGCCAAAAGACGCCCACCCACAGGCGTCATGGTCAGATCAATTGAGGACAGCAACGACCCATCGCGTTGGCCTGACATTGTGCGTGTCAGCTCCAAATTGGCGCGGGTGGCGGCATCAATTTCCAACACCGCGCTGCGGCTCCAGCGCGCTGGCATAGACAATTGCGGGCGCGTGCTGATCTGCGTGCGCTCAACATAAAGAATAAGAGCTGCCAAAGCGGCGATTTCAGCCCGCGAGGTGATGCCAAGACCATCCAAAGTGCTGAGGCCAAAATAATCACACAGCCGGCGCTCGGCCTGAACGCCATCATTACGCGCCGCAAAGGGGGTCAGGGGCACGCGCGCATCTTGGAACAAAGCCCGCATATCGGGCTCATCACACAAAGCCTCAGCAGCGACGATCTCACGAGGATCAAAACGGGCCAACTCAGAGGCAAGGCCGGTCAGATCCGCCTCCACCACATGCAGACTTCCGGTGGAAATATCAGCCGCAGCAATGGCATAGGTCCAAGTGTCGTCGGAGCTGCGCACCCGCGAGATGGCGGCCAGATAATTGGGTTGGGCGGGATCTAGGAGGCGATCTTCAGTAATGGTGCCCGGCGTCACAAGGCGCACAACATCCCGGCGCACCACGGATTTAGCCCCGCGTTTGCGGGCTTCGGCCGGATCTTCCATTTGCTCGCAGACGGCGACGCGATGGCCAAGGCTGATGAGACGGTGGAGATAATCATCGGCCCGGTCGATGGGGACGCCGCACATCGGAATATCGACGCCATTATACTTGCCACGCTTGGTGAGCACGATGCCCAGAGCCCGGCTGGCGATTTCGGCATCATTCAAGAACAATTCGTAGAAATCCCCCATCCGGTAGAACAGGAGACTGTCAGGATTGGCCGCTTTGATCTCAATAAACTGCGCCATCATCGGCGTGGCTGGCGGATGAACGATGGATTTTGCGGAATCCGGGGCAATTGCTGGCGAGGGGGCGCTGGGCTGGGTCACTGACATGGGCCGACATTAGCAAAGCTTTGGGCCAAGCGCACCACGCCAGCACCCGCCATCCACTACTGCCTTGCCACTGGTGCTTGGCCACCGCTGCTTTGGGCCGATCTCAGCTTGAGCGTTGGGGTGCCTGATAAAAACCAAACCAATTCGAAAGGACTGACTTGTGAAAAGCCCTGCTTGGCGGGTAAGGTCCAGCTCGATTTTCGCATGCCGAGTTGGGCCCATCATGACCGATAGCAAACCAAAAGCTCCCAAGCGCCAGACCATCACTGATCAAGAAGCGCTGCAATTTCACTCCATGGGTCGCCCTGGAAAGATTGAGATTGTTGCCACCAAGCCGATGGCCACGCAGCGTGATCTCTCCTTGGCCTATTCGCCAGGCGTTGCTGTGCCGGTTTTGGCGATTGCCAAAGACCCATCCGCAGCCTTCGATTATACGGCCAAGGGCAATTTGGTTGCCGTCATCACCAACGGCACGGCCATTCTGGGCTTGGGCAATTTGGGCGCACTGGCCTCTAAGCCTGTGATGGAAGGCAAGGCCGTTTTGTTCAAACGCTTTGCTGACATCGATTCCATCGATCTTGAAGTCGACACCGAAGATCCAGACGAATTCATCAATGCCGTGCGCTATTTGGGCCCGTCCTTTGGTGGCATCAACCTTGAAGACATCAAGGCGCCTGAATGTTTCATCGTTGAGGATCGCTTGCGCGAACTCATGGACATTCCAGTGTTTCATGACGATCAGCACGGCACTGCCATTATCGCAGCCGCTGGCATGCTCAACGCCATTCAGCTGACAGGCCGCGACATTAAGAAGACGCGTCTTGTGTGCAATGGTGCGGGTGCTGCTGGCATTGCTTGCCTTGATCTCATCAAGGCCATCGGCTTTGCACCAGAAAACGTGATGCTGTGCGACACCAAGGGCGTTGTCTACAAGGGCCGCACCGAGGGCATGAACCAGTGGAAGTCCGCACATGCCTGCGTCACCGATCGACGCACTTTGGCTGAGGCCATGGATGGCGCAGATATTTTCTTTGGTTTGTCGGCCAAGGGCGCACTGACATCCGAAATGGTTGCCACAATGGCACCAAACCCCATCATCTTTGCGATGGCCAATCCTGATCCAGAGATCACACCAGAAGAAGCACATAGCGTGCGCGATGATGTGATTATCGCCACAGGCCGCTCTGATTATCCCAATCAGGTCAACAATGTTTTGGGCTTTCCCTACATCTTCCGCGGTGCACTCGATGTGCGTGCCACCACGATCAATATGGAAATGAAAGTCGCAGCCGTCAAAGCTCTGGCAGAGCTGGCACAAGAAGACGTGCCCGACGAAGTGGCCGATGCCTATCAAGGTGCGCGCCCACGCTTTGGCCGCGATTATATCATTCCCGTGCCGTTCGATCCGCGCCTTATCAGCGTCATTCCAGTGGCTGTGGCGCAAGCTGCGATGGACACGGGCGTTGCCCGCAAGCCTATCGTGGACATGAAAGAATATCAGGCCCAATTGTCAGCACGCCGCGATCCAGTGGCTGGCGCTCTGCAGCGCATCTTTGAACGCGTGAAGCGTTATCCAAAGCGCGTTGTATTTGCTGAGGGCGAAGAAGAGCAGGTCATGCGCGCCGCCGTCTCCTTCGTGAACCAAGGTCTCGGCACTGCCATTCTGGTGGGCCGCGAAGATCGCATTCAAGAAACAGCAGCAGCAGCCGGTGTTGATCTTAGCGACAAGAACATTGAGATTCACAATGCGCGCATGTCGCATCGCAATCTCATATATGCGCAATTCCTCTACGAGCGTCTGCAGCGTAGCGGCTATTTGCTGCGCGATTGTCAGCGCCTCATCAACAATGATCGCAATTCCTTTGCCTCTGCCATGGTGTCTTTGGGCGATGCTGATGCGATGGTGACAGGTGTCACGCGTAACTTCTCGATTGCATTGGAAGAAGTGCGTCGCGTCATTGATCCACGCCCCGGCCATAAAATGATTGGCGTGTCACTCGTGTTGTCACGCGGACGTCCTGTCGTTGTGGCCGATACCGCCATCACGGAAATGCCAACGGCTGAAGAATTGGCGCAGATTGCCATTGAAGCAGCGGGTGTTGCGCGTCGTCTTGGTTACGAGCCACGCATCGCCATGCTGGCATTCGCCACCTTTGGTCATCCAACAGGTGAGCGCGCCCAGCGCGTGCAAGAGGCTGTGCGCATTCTCGACTCCATGCGTGTCGATTTTGAATATGATGGTGAGATGGCAGCCGATGTTGCACTCAACAAGCAGAAGATGGCCGCCTATCCTTTCTGCCGCCTGAGCGACACAGCCAATGTGCTCATCATGCCAGCCTTCCACTCCGCCTCCATCAGCACCAAAATGCTGCAGGAATTGGGTGGTGCGACTGTGATTGGCCCGTTGATTGTTGGTCTCGACAAGCCGGTTCAGATTGTGCCTTTGGGCGCAAAGGATTCCGACATCGTCAATATGGCCGCACTCGCCGCCTTTAACATCGGCGGCTAGGCGCGGGCTTGAAGCCCCGCGTCATGGTGTTGTCAATTTTGTGATGAATAAACTCAACACTCTCCCGCGTGAGAGTGTTGAGCGTTTAGATAGGATGAGTTTATGAATATCGCCATGATCGGCTCGGGCTATGTGGGCCTTGTGTCTGGAACCTGCTTTGCCGACTTTGGCCATAAGGTCGTGTGCGTCGACAAAGACGAGGCGAAAATTGCCGCTCTGAAACAGGGCGACATTCCAATCTTTGAACCCGGCCTCGATGCGCTTGTGGCGAGCAATGTGCAGCAAGGCCGCTTGAGTTTCTCAACTGATTTTGCGAGCGCTGTCTCAAAAGCCGACGCTGTGTTCATCGCTGTTGGCACGCCATCGCGTCGCGGCGATGGCCATGCAGATCTCTCCTATGTCTATGCAGCCGCGCGCGAGATTGCCGCCAATATGCAGGGCTTCACCGTTGTTGTGACCAAATCAACCGTGCCAGTGGGCACAGGTGACGAGGTCGAACGCATCATGCGTGAAGAACGCCCCGATGGTGATTTCGCCGTTGTGTCGAACCCTGAATTTTTGCGCGAAGGTGCAGCAATCTCTGACTTCAAACGTCCTGACCGCATTTTGGTTGGCACTGATGATGTGCGCGCACGCGAAGTGATGAGCGAAGTCTATCGCCCGCTTTACTTGAATGCAGCACCCTTGTTGTTCACCTCGCGCCGCACGTCTGAGCTGACCAAATATGCTGCCAATGCGTTTTTGGCGACCAAGATTACCTTCATCAATGAAATGGCGGAATTGTGCGAGAAGACCGGCGCTGATGTGCAAGATGTTGCGCGCGGCATTGGTTTGGATAATCGCATTGGCTCGAAATTCTTGCACGCTGGCCCCGGCTATGGCGGCTCGTGCTTTCCCAAAGACACTCTGGCCCTCATCAAAACCGCGCAGGATTTTGGTGCGCCCGTGCGCATTGTGGAAACAGTGGCCGAGGTCAACAAAACCCGCAAACTCAACATGGCGCATAAGATCATTGCCGCCTGTGGCGGCGACGTCGCTGGCAAAACCATTGCCGTCCTTGGATTGGCGTTCAAACCTAACACCGACGATATGCGTGATGCGCCCTCGCTCGATATTGTGAATGTGCTGTTCAAGGCCGGTGCCATTGTGAAAGCCTATGATCCGGAAAGCATGGATCAAGCGCGTTCAATGATGCCGAAGGTGGATTTTTGCGCCGACGCCTATAGCTGCATGCAGGGCGCCAGCGCTTTGGTGATTGTGACCGAATGGGACGCCTTCCGCGCACTCGATTTTGATCGCATCAAGGAAACCTTGGCTGAACCGATCATTGTGGATCTGCGCAACATTTATCGCCCAGACGATATGCGCAAACGCGGCTTCCGTTACACCAGCATCGGACGCGCTTAACTTGCGTCCTCACCTGCTTTTTGCGATCAGGTGCGGATGAAGTTCTCAGACCCCTTGCCCATTGACGAAGCGCTGCCAGAGCTGATTGCCACTTTGGCTCAGCAAAGCTGTGCTGTGCTTGTGGCCCCTCCAGGGGCTGGCAAAACCACACGCGTGCCGCTCGCTTTGATCGATCAGGACTGGGCCGCAGGCAAACGCATCATTGTTCTCGAGCCGCGCCGTTTGGCGGCGCGTGCTGCAGCCGAGCGCATGGCCAGCACTTTGGGTGAAGAGGTTGGCGGCCTCGTTGGTCTGCGCATCCGTTTGCAATCGCGCGTGTCAGCGCGCACTCGCATTGAGATTGTGACCGAGGGCGTGTTTGCACGCATGATCCTTGATGATCCCGAACTCAATGGCATTGCCGCCGTCATCTTCGATGAGTTTCACGAACGCTCGTTAGATGCCGATTTCGGTTTGGCATTGGCGCTCGATGCACAATCTGGCTTACGCGACGATCTGCGCATTCTTGTCATGTCAGCGACGCTAGATGGCAGTCGTGTGGCGAGCCTCATGAATAACGCGCGCATCATTGAAAGTCTGGGCCGCGCTTATCCTGTCGACACATTCTATCGCTCGCGCGATCCACAAGCGCGCTTGGAGAGCGAAGTCACAAACTGCATTCTATCGGCCATTCATAATGACACTGGTTCCATTCTGGTGTTTTTGCCCGGCCAAGGTGAGATCAGACGCACCGCGACATTTTTGGAAGAGCACATCAAAGATCCAGATATCGAGATTGCGCCGCTGTATGGTGCGATGGATCGTGGTGCGCAAGATCGCGCTGTGTCTCCTACCAAAACGGGCAAACGCAAGATTGTTTTGGCAACGTCGATTGCAGAAACATCGCTCACGATTGAAGGCGTGCGCGTGGTCATTGATTGCGGCCTAGCACGCGTGGCGCGCTATGAGCCTGATCTTGGTTTGACGCGATTGGAAACTGTGCGCGTGTCGCGCGCAGCAGCCGATCAGCGACGTGGACGCGCAGGGCGCACAGAGCCGGGCATTTGCTATCGCCTGTGGGAAGAGGCCGCCAATGGCGCGCTGGATGCTTATGCCACGCCAGAAATTTTATCTGCGGATATGTCTGGCCTATTGCTCGATTTGGCAGCTTGGGGCGTGAATGAGCCAGCATCACTGCGCTGGCTTGATGCACCACCCGCCCCTGCTGTGACTGAGGCGCGCGCGTTGTTGCAACAGCTTGAGGCGCTGGATTCTCAAGGCCACATTACCGCGCATGGGCAAGCCATTCGCGCCCTAGCACTGCCACCGCGTTTGGCGCGCATGGTCGTTGTAGGAGCTCTTGAGGGACATGCGCAACTGGCGGCAGAAATTGCTGCTGTGAGTGTCGAGCGTGGCTTAGGTGGCGATGGCGTTGATGTGGCCGAGCGCATTGAACGTTGGCGACGCGACCGTAGCCCACGCGCACAAGACGCACGCCAATTGGCACGCGGATGGGCGCGCACTGCGCTTGGCTCATCGAAAGACACCGATACGCCGTCACATGATTTATCCGATGTCGGTGCTTTGCTGGCGCGCGCTTTTCCTGATCGCATCGCCAAAGCGCGTGGCAAGCGTGGTGAATTTTTAATGGCGAATGGGCGCGCAGCGAGCGTTGAGCCTCATGATCGTCTGGCAGGTGAGCCGCTGCTCGCGATTGCTGAAATTACCGGCCGCGCCGGGGCTGCGCGCATTATGGCCGCCTGCGCCATCAGTCTTACCGATGTGGAACATTTGGCCGGCGATGCGCTCAAGCCTTTTGATGATGTGAGTTTTGATCGCACCTCGGCGTCTTTGCGCGCGCGTCGAATCCGCAGACTGGGCGCGCTTATTTTAGCCGAACAAAATCTACCTGTGCCAACCTCGCCTGAGAGTGCGCACAAACTTGCTGAAGGCTTAGCAGGGCTCGCGCTCTCGCGTTTGCCGTGGAGCAAAGCGCTTGAGCAATGGCGTGGGCGCGTGATCTTTTTGCGCAAGGCTGAAGGCGATGTTTGGCCTGATCTGTCTGATGAGGCGCTCAAGGCAAGCATGACAGATTGGCTCGCACCCTTCTTAGAGGGCATGAGCGGATTGTCCGATCTCAAGGCCGACACATTGAGCGAAGCGCTTCACGCACTCCTGCCATGGGATTTGGCGCGCAAGTTGGAGAGCGAAGCCCCAACGCATTTTGAAGCGCCGACCGGCAATCGGTTCAGCGTGGATTATGAGGCCGAGAGCGGGCCAACGATTTCTGTCCGTGTGCAAGAATTGTATGGCCTGTCGGTGCATCCAGCCTTGGCAGGCGGGCGCGTGCCGCTCACGCTTGAATTATTGTCGCCGGCGCATCGCCCCATTCAAATCACGCGTGACTTGCCGGGCTTTTGGCGCGGCTCTTGGGCTGATGTGAAATCCGATATGAAGGGCCGCTATCCGCGCCACGTCTGGCCAGATGATCCAGCCCAAACACAGGCCACCGCGCGCGCCAAGCCGCGCGGAACGTAATTCGCCTTCCCCGATTGCGGAATCGCGCAAGACTGCTAGCATGATGATAATTGGGCAGTCAGAAAACTGACGCCCTAGGGGAGGATCGATCATGTGTGTCCTATCACGCTGTCTCGCATCACGTTTGACGCTCGCGCTTTTGGGCGCCCTATGTCTCGCACCATTCAACGCGAAGGCCGATGCCAATCTCGATTTTTATCGCGGCAAGACTGTGCATCTCGTCAATGGCGGTGCGGCAGGCTCTGGCTATGATTTATATTCGCGTATGCTAGCGCCTTGGCTTGAGAAGAAATTGGGCGCGACCGTAGTCGTCGATTCACGCCCCGGGGCTGGCATGATGACCGCCCTCAATTACACGTGGATGCAGCCACCTGATGGGCTGACATTGATGCTGGCACCGGGCGAAGGCGCAGTATTGGCAAAGCTCACCGACGATCAAGCCATTCGGTTCGATTTGCTCAAATTTGGTTTGCTGGCGCGCGTCAACACAGCGCCGCGCGTTTTGATCGTCAATCCAAAGAGCGGTTTCTCGACAATTTCAGATCTGCTCAAAACGCAGCGCCCCTTGCAGATTGGTGCTGGTGGCAAAACAGATGCGGCGTCCGACACATCGGCTGTGATCTGCCACGCCTTAAAAATTCCATGCAAGATCACGATTGGCTATAAATCTTCCGCAGAATTTGCTTTAGCCGCTGTGCGTGGCGAAGTGGATGGCACCATTTTGGTTGAAGACTCCTCTGTGCGTTATGCGCAAGACAATCAATTGCACGGCGTGTTGGTGACAGCGCGTGAACGCTCCAAACTCATGCCAAACGTGCCAACCATTTATGAATCAGTCGCCCTTGATGCAGAAGCTTTATGGTGGCTCGATTTCCGTGAGGACATCCGCAAAATTGGCCGTCTCCTGATTGCGCCACCCAATATGGCACCAGACAGACTTGCCTTTTTGCAACGCATTACAAAAGAGATTCTGACTGACCCGCAAGCTTTGGTAGAATTTGAAAAGCAACAACAGCCAGCGGTTTTTGGAGAACCCAAAGAGATCAGCAAGCTCTTGGAACAAAGCCTCACCGGGTTGACGCCAGCGCGCCAGCAAGAGGTCAAGCAGGTTATCATCGATAAGTTTTATTGAGAATTTACGCGGGCTTTCTTGACTTTGGACGCGCGTAAAATCACACCGTGACTGAAACCAAACAAACTGCGCACCAAGTGCAGCATAACAATGATTGGGAGCATAGAATGAGCCAGACACCAGAGGCAGATAAAAGCGGCGTGCCGCTCGCCACCGCGCGCTTTGATGGCAAGGACGCGCTTGTGCGTCCATCCAACGCTGAGCTTGGTTGGGTGTCAGATGCGATGGCGGAAGTGTTGCGTCGTCTTGACCTGCGCTACATTGCATTGACGCCGGGCGCTAGCTATCGCGGTCTGCATGATAGTTTGGTGAATTATCTGGGCAATCGCGATCCGCAAATGCTTGTCTGTCTGCATGAAGAACATGCGGTTGGCATTGCGCAAGGCTATGCCAAAGTCACCGAGCGTCCGATGGCGGTTGCACTCCATTCCAATGTCGGCTTGATGCATGCGACAATGGCAATTTTCAATGCGTGGTGCGCGCGCAATCCCATCTTTATTCTAGGTGCCACAGGTCCCGGCGACGCCGAAGAGCGTCGCCCTTGGATTGATTGGATTCACACCGCCAAGGATCAAGGCGCGCTCATTCGCCAATATACGAAGTGGGATGATGAGCCGCGCTCTGTGGGTGCGGCCATTGAGTCCATGGTACGTGCATTTCAGATTGCAGCAACGCCGCCGTTTGGCCCAACCTATGTGTGTCTTGATGTTGGCTTGCAGGAAACGCAACTCACGCAAGAGATTACTTTCCCCGACATGGCGCGCTTTGCACCCGGCGTGCCACCTGCCCCATCACAAGAGGCCGTTGAACAAGCCGCACGCATGTTGGTGGATGCAAAAAAGCCTGTCATCTTGATGGGCCGCGTGTCGCGCAATTTAGATGATTGGCAAGCACGCATTGATTTGGCCGAAGCATTGGGCGCGGCTGTGCTCACCGATTTGAAAACGGCAGCGGCTTTCCCAACCGACCATCCTTTGCATCCAACAGAGCCACGCCTGCGGCCCTCGCCGGGCAGTGCGCAAATTATGCGTGAGGCCGATGTTGTGCTCTCATTGGATTGGATTGATCTGAAGGGGCAGTTTGCTCAAACGCTTGGCAAAGACAAACCTGTTGAGGCGAAGGTCATTCACTGCACGGTCGATGATTATCTCCACAATGGTTGGAGCATGGATCATTTTGGTCTGCCGCCTGTCGATCTCAAAATTCTCAGCACGGCCGATCAACTTGTGCGCCCGTTGCTTGATGCTGTGCGCAGACTACGTGGCACGCAGGAAAAATGCGCACCGAAATTTCCAGCCCGCGTGAACAAACTACTGCCCGCACCGCGCGCACAAGGCATGATGCATCTTTTGGATTTGGCACTGATTGTGCGCCAATTCACTGACACGCGCGACGTGACGATGGCAGGTTATGCATTGGGTTGGCCCGCCGATGTGTTGAACTTCAAACATCCGTTGGACTTCGTTGGTCTTGATGGTGGTGGCGGTGTGGGGTCTGGACCCTCCAATGCCATTGGCACCGCGCTCGCCATCAAAGGCTCAGGCCGCTTCCCCATGACCGTGATCGGTGATGGCGATTTTTGCATGGGCTGCAATGCGTTTTGGACGGCGGCGCATATGGGCATTCCGCTGCTCGTGGTGATTGCCAACAACCGCGTTTATTATAATGATGTGGCGCATCAAGAATTGATGGCCAAGGTGCGCGGCCGTCCGACAGAGAATAAATTTATCGGTCAAGAGATGATGGACCCGGCCATCGATCTGATTGGTTTGGCAAAAGCGCAGGGACTTGATGGCGAAGGCCCCGTTGAGAATGCCGCTGACTTCCAAGCGGCGCTTTTGCGTGGCGAAAAAGTTGTGCGCGCGGGCGGCATTTATGTGATCGACGCGCGCATTGATGTGGGGGTAGCAGAGGCCCGCGGCCATACATCTGGGCGCAAGGACTAGAGTGCTGGCCTCTCCATTATAACGATGAAGAGGCCAGAATTATTTTAACGCGCACCTGCTTCTAAGGCCGCCTTCACGCGCGCAACGATGGCTGGTGGCGTCGCACTCACTTTTTTGACGAGAGCAGCCACTTCTTCGCCTGTCATTGGCGAAACTTCGATTTGCGCCTTGGCGGCCTCATCAAGAAATTCAGGATCTTTCATCGTCTCGTCGAAGGCCCGACGCAAAGCCTCGACACGCGCGGCCGGCACGCCGGGTGGCAAGAAAAATGGGCGACCATATTCGAGCCGTGACACAATCAAATTCAACGCCTGACGATCAGCTTCATTTTTGGCTAAACTAAAAACAGTCGGCACATCGGGCAAATCTGGATGCTTGTCTATTCCATATTGCATGATGACCTTCACCGATTTATCGGCCAACCAATTCGCATTCAACGCCTTGAGGCTAAGCCAGGCATTGGCACCCACGCCCTGCACTTCGCCCCGCTCTAATGCGAGATGGATATTGGTTGTGCCCTCATAACCACTCACCAATTTATATTTCAGACCCAGCACATCACGCACAACAACTGGAAAATCAACCTGTGTTGTGCCCGCCGATGTTGCGCCCACAATCAGCTCTTTGGTTTTGAGATCTTCAACTGATTGTACGGGCGATGTGCGCCAAACATAGGACACCTGCGTGTCACGATTGGAGCTGCCTAACCATTCAAATTTCGAGGGATCGAAACGCGCGAGTTCCGGTGACAACAAATGAATCGTCGGCATGCCATTGATGGCGGCTCCAATCACAGTGCCGTCTTTAGGTGCTGTGTTGAATAATGTTGTTGCCATTGTCGCACTGCCAGCGCCCGGTTGGTTTTGCACAACAATGGTTGGTTTGCCCGGAATATGGCGTCCCATATAACGCGCGACAATGCGCGCATTGAGATCATAGCCAGAGCCCGCCGCTGATCCCACAACCAAGCGAATTTGCTTATCCTTAAAGAAGGCACCGACATCTTCTTGCGAGAGGCTTGGTGTTACGCCGCACACGACGCTTGCGATAACAATCGCCAAGATAATATTCGCCAAGGTAACATTCATTGAACGCATCATCGTCTCCTATGGCTTGCTTGGTGCAGCGATAATTTGAGCCACACGGTCCACGACTTCTTTCGGCGCTGCGTCGATTTCTTCGATCAACTGATGCATTTGCAATCCGCTGAACGGATTCACATCAAGCCCAAGGCGCTTGGCATCGGCAAGAAATGCCTCATCTTTGACGGTGGCATCAAACGCATCGCGCATGGCTTGCACGCGAGCAGGTGGCACATCTGGTGCCATCACAAGCGGATAGGCCATACTGAATTTGAGTGCATAGAAACGTAACATCTGCGCATCAAAAGGATTGGTCGCAAGCTCAATGGCTGTTGGCACGTCGGGCAATTCACGCATGCGTGTTGTGCCAAATTGGACGAGCACACGAACTTTTTTGTCACGAAACCATTCTGGCTTGGCTGAGGTCAGATTGGGCAAGACGGCACTATTGCCTTCAATCTCACCACGCTCTGCTGCAACAAACACATCACTCTGGCCCTCATAGCCAGAAATGATTTCAAGCTTTGTGCCGAGCAAATAATTCAACATTGTTGGCAACGCATAATTGTCGCCGCCCACGCCGATGGAGCCCACCAGCGTTTTATGTGTTTTCAAATCTTCAAATGTTTTTGCTGGCGATTGATGCCAGACCCACAACACATGCGGCTGCTGAAGGGGCGAGCCAATCCATTGCAACTTGCTCACATCAAAAGCAACATTGCCGCCGTTTTTGGACAGCATCTTGAGCGGACGCTCGAGCGCAATATTGCTGTTGGACATGCCAATGACAGTGCCATCCTTGCGCCCAGCATTGGTGAGAAAATTCACCATAGGCAGGCTTGATGCGCCAACCATATTGGAAACAATGATTTTTGGATTTCCCGGAATATAGCGCGACATATGATTAGCCAATGTGCGCGAGACCAGATCATAAGCGCCACCTGCAGCCGCGCCCACAATAATATTGACAGTTTTACCTTTATAAAAATCAGCGATGTCATCGGCTTTTGCGATGGACGTCATCGTGAGTGCTACAACACAAGCTAAGCCAATTCGTAATTTGGTTTTTATCATGTTGGACTCCCCTTACTTGGCGCAGCAGGACGACTGTCAAATTCGCTTTCATCGATATATTTTCCCATGTCGCTTGCCACGCCACAGGCGGCCATTTCTTTGAGCCATAGGTCGTGGATGCGGCGATCTTGGTCTGAATAATCAATTTGCGCACCGCCTTCGCGCACATTCACTTCGCTGCCAAGAACAGCTTCGCGGCGCATGCGAATGAAAGGATAACGTCGACTGCCAATGCCAATCGCGATATAGCGCGCAGGTGTTGGCGCTGTGTTGAAATGCTGATGAAACATGAGGTGCGGGGGCGCATACATCACACCATGACGCCAAGGCACGCGCTTAAAGTCTTGCTCTGCTTCATGCCAGAACAGAGAATAGCCTGTGCCGTTGACTGCAAACACATGCATGCCATCGCCATGACGATGTCCCTTTTTGTATCGGCCAGCAGGAATTTCTGACATATGGGTGTGCATTGTGCCATCGGCCAAAACAAAAGCGAGATTGGCAGACCCAGCGCCGCGCGCTTCCCACGCCTTCAACTCGAGGTTTGTGAGATCTGGCACAAAATTCGTTTCCCACAAATGGCTGCCGGGACGAATGCTTGTGAAATCACCATCACCCGCAAAATGCTTGTCATCCCCAACACGCTCAGGGAATGAAAAATCGTTTTGAAACACAAATTTTTCATTGTGAAAAAGATTCATCACCACAGGCAGATTGTTTGTGGAGGCAAGCAAAGCCCGCGATTGGCCTGACGTGTTGAAATGTTGGTAACGCGCATTGAGCGGAATGGCGAAGAGGCTCTTTGGCCCCCATTCGAACGAATAGCGCAGTCCCTCTGGCGTCTCAATCTTGGTCGCGCCATGGCCTTCCATGACATAGATGACTTCTTCAAAAATGTGTTTTTGTGGCGAAGTTTGACGCCCCGGCTCTATCTCAAGAGCGAATGTTGCGCAAAAATCACCGCGCCCTTTGGCGTGTATGAAGGCGCCTTTCGCATCAAAGCGATCCCAGCGTTGTGTTTCGACGGCCAGCAGATCAATTCCAAAATCTTCATAAACCGGGATGCCTTCGTTCTGTGTCCAATCAAGATAGGGATCGAGAAGGAAGCGACGGTCATGATCTGTGTCGAGTGTAAGTTGCGCCAAGTTTTGCTCCAATTAAGATTGACGAAAAACAGGAAGTTCACGAGCCGCATTGGCGGCTTCAAGCATTGGCAAATCCTTATTCCAAAGCTTACCAACAAAGCGCCCACCCGTGATGCCATCAGACAAAGGTGACGATAGAAACAGCGCGAGGTCATTCATGACATCCACCGACAAAAGGGCCCCACGCGGAGAGGCGCGGTTGGGATCATCATCTGTCTTGACCATGCCGCCGGGCAGCAGCGAATTGCATGTGACGCCAGTGCCTGCGAGATCCTGCGCCCAGATCATGGTCGCAGCTTCGAGCGCCGCCTTGCTGACGCCATAGGGCGAATTATGCTTGCGCTGCAGCGTGTCAAAGCTGGTTGTGATGTTAATAATACGGCCCCAATTGCGCGCCATCATTTCTGGCAACAGGATATGCGTGATGAGAAATGTGCCGTTCACATTGACGCGAATGGCGTCCTGCCAGATATTGGGATCCGTTTCCCAAATCGGCAAAGTGTTACCTGTAAGGGGCAAGCCCGGGCCGCGTTGCGGACGGCGTGCATTGTTGATGAGAATATCGATGGAGCCAAAGTGCTCAAGTGCAACATCGCGCACATGCTCGCAATCAGCGCGATTGGTAATATCCGTGCGCACGGCAAGCGCAGAGCCTCGACCATGACTGCGCTCAATCTCATGCGCCAATTGCGTAAGTAGATCTTCTTCAGGTGATGCGAGAATAACCTTGGCGCCAGCGTCGCACAGAGCCATAGCCATGGCCTTGCCTAGCCCCCGACTTGCGCCAGTGACAATCGCAACCTTTCGCTCCAGCCCATAGACCATGCGCGCTCCCAATCGCTGCATTGCTTAGGATAGAGTCGAGATGATGGACATCGCGATCGCGCGTGCTCACCCGTGCGGTGGCCCGTTAGCGTCTCTCCCTAAGTGTTCTTTTTCTTCTTGTGACCTTTGGCGATCACAAGAGGCAGCCCAAGAAGTGTAGCCAATGCCATTGAATATGCAATGGTCTATAAGCAATCTTCTCCCACTTGCTTTAGCCGTCAACTTGCCACTACCATCGCCCAAAATAATTTGGGAGAATTGTCATGGTGCAGCGGGTTGGTCTCATAATTCCATCTTCAAACCGCATGGTTGAAGAAGAGATGGTGCGCTTCTATCCGCAAGGTGTCGTGGCCCATGTCACGCGCTTGCGCATGACGGGTCCCAATCGGCGCCCTCTCGCGGAGCTGTTGCCCCGCATTGAAGAAGCGGCTGCCTCTTTGGCTGATGCCAAATGCGATGTCATCAGCTTTCACTGCACAGTCACGTCAATGTCTGATGGACCTGCAGGCGAGACTGCCATTTTGGATGCGCTCAAGCGCGCCGGTGCCAAACGCTTTGCCACCACATCAACAGCCGTGCGCGCCGCGCTTAATGCCCTAAAGGTGAAGCGCCTCGCTTTGGTGACGCCTTATGATGCGCATAAGACAGAGGAAGAGATCGAGTTCCTCCACGCAGCGGGCTACGACATCGTCTCGTCAAAAGGCTATAATCTGACCGACAGCGACGCCTATTGTTCGACCCCTGCCGCAACATGGCGTGAACGGGTGTTGGAAGCGAAAAACGCCAATGCTGATGCGTATTTTCTGTCTTGCGCCAACATTCAAGCGCTCTCCATCATTGGAGATTTAGAGCAGACATTGAACCGCCCAGTTTTGACGAGCAATCAGGTGGTGATTTGGGATGCGCTCCAGCAGATCAATTGGCAGGGCGCAAACAATCTTCCCAGCCGTCTATTTAATCTTTGATGACATGATATCGGTTGCTCGGGCCGTTTTAATCTCCTGATCGAACCGCTTTGCGTCGCCGCTCAGCGCAGAGCTCATGGCTTGCGCTGTCACCAATATTTCCTTTTTCATGGCACGCAAGGCTGTGGGCGTAAATCGTGTCTTGGGACCGCTTAAAGCGATCGCGCCCGCTATGCCTTGGCCATCAAAGATAGGCGCACAAATGCTCGCCACATCTGGTGTGATTTCCGAAATAGACATATCAACGATGGACTCGCGAATGGCCCGATAGGGCTTTGGATAGGGCGGCGAGAAGGCCATAATAACACGCCCTGCTGCCCCCTTGTTCATGGGCAAAATGCTTCCCGGCTTGAGATGATCACGCACGGTTTGTGGGGAATCAATACGGTAAAGGCACACCCGCAAATCGCCCTGCCGAATCATAAAAGATGCGCTCTCACCCGTTTTGACACTGAGCGCGCGCAATAGGGGCGGAATGACGTCGATAGGCTGAATCATGGACTGAAATATGCCGCCCAATTGAAGTGGCTTGGCACCTAACACAAAATGCCCATCCGAGGTGCGCGCTAGAAATTGCCGCTGCTCCAAAGTTCCAGCAAGCCGCAAAATGGTTGCCTTGCTCAGCTTTGTGCGACGCGCCACCTCCGCCAAGGACAGTGGCTGATCGCCCAAACGAAAAGCATCAAGAATACTCAAGGCGCGATCAACAGCTGCCACTGGTTTGGGCTTTATGGCTCTTGCTGGCAATCGACTTGACATTCCACGCACCCAATCGTTAGCTTCGATTTATAAAATGAAACGCTATTTCATTTTCCAGAAATAACAAGAGCCCACAGAGGCGACGGCACGGGAGAGAGACATGGTTGATCGTGAGCCATCCAGGCAAAATCGCAATACGATGTATAACGATAACGCCCTGAAGATCGGGCTTTTTGGAGCCAATTGCTCATCTGGCCGTGCCGTGACCACTGTGCCTGAGCGCTGGTCGGGGAGTTGGAAAGACAGCCTGCGCCTTGCCAAAATGGCCGATGAGGCTGGTATCGACTTCATGTTGCCGATCGGACGCTGGAAAGGCTATGGCGGCGACACGGATTACCAAGGCGCCACTTTGGAGACGATGACATGGGCCAGCGGTCTGTTGGCTGCAACTCAGCGCATCACTGTGTTTGGCACCGTTCACGCGCCCCTCTTCAACCCCGTCATTGCCGCCAAGGAATTTGTGACCGCCGATCATATTGGCGATGGTCGCTTTGGATTGAATGTTGTGTGCGGCTGGAACGAAGACGAGTTCGAAATGTTTGGCGTTGAACAACGCGATCATGAAAACCGTTACGAATATGCGCGAGAATGGATTGAAGTCGTCAAGCAATGCATGTCGCCAGAAAACGATTTCAATTATGACGGCAAGTTTTTCAATCTAAAAGGCATCCGCTCAAAGCCCAAACCCATGGGTGGCATACGCCCGTTGATGATGAATGCTGGCTCGTCGGCTGCTGGACGTAGCTTTGCCCTACGCAATTGCGATGCCTTCTTTACCACCGCATCGCGTGTATCGCTTGAAGAAACGGCCGAGAAGGTGCAGTCGATCAAAACGCAGGCGCGCGAATATGGCCGCGATATTGATGTCTATACAATCGGCGTGGTGACCTGCCGCCCAACTATGAAAGAGGCGCAGGATTATTATCGCCATTCGATCATTGATGGCGCAGACTGGAATGCTGTGCGTGATATTTTGGCGCTTAAGAAAATCTCACCCGAGACTGTCGGCCAGGAGGAATACGAGCTCAAGCGTAAGCAATATGCAAACGGCATGGGTGGATTACCTATTATTGGCGATCCGGATCATGTCGCAAAAATGTTTGCTGATCTGAGCACGGCGGGTCTGCGCGGCATCGGCATATCCATGGTCAATTATGCTGATGAGTTCCCGCTGTTCCGCGATGAAGTTCTGCCACGCCTGAAGAAAATGGGTGTGCGCTCAATCTAATCAATTGCGAATGGGTTGGCGCTTTGCTGCGCCTTCCCTCGCATCACATCACGCGACTTTAATTGTCACTTTCATTGTGACTTGCCTTGCAAGGCCAATTGAGTTCGCGCGATCACGTCACTGGGCGTTGCCAGAATTTGACGAATGCTATCTTTCACCGCGACGCCCGACATTGCGTCAACATCAATATTTTGGCGTTCCGCATCGCTTAAGAATTCAGCATCACGCATTGTTTCATCGAAGGCCTGACGCAATTGGGCCAATCGCTCATCAGACACGCCGGGCGGTGCTGCAAACGGGCGGCTAATGGCCGTGGTCAATGACAAGAAACGCGCCACGGGTTCTTTGACGGGATCGCCCTTCACGAGATCAAGAAACAGCGGAACATCTGCCAAGTCTGGATCTTTTTTCAGTCCGATCTGAATTAAGGGAATGAGCTTTTTATCCCGCACTGCATTTGGCAATGTCGCTTTATAGCTCGGCCATGTATTGGTGCCGCGCCCTTCAATCTCACCGCGCTCCATTGCCAAATTCAAAGCACCGCCGCCTTCATAGCCATAAACAAGCTTGAAGCGTGTTCCCAACAGCGCATTATAGACCGAGGGAATTTGTGCGTCAGGCGAGCCTGCACCCGTTGACCCAATCACGATTTGATTCACGCGCGCATCTGCAATTGTCTTTGCATGTGCGGTCGACCAAACAGCCGTGACATTGGGAGATTGGCTCACATTGCCAATCCAACGCAGCGACGCCAGTGACGCCTGCATGCCGGGCTGGCCTGTTGGTTCAAAGACAAGGAGCCCTTGGCCAATCAACGAAATAAATGTCCCGTCGTGGGGCGCAATGCGGGCGACATGATTGAATGCAGTTAAGCCGCCAGCACCCGGCATATTGACGACGATGATATTTGGGCGACCGGGAAGATGTCGCCCGATGTGGCGCGCAACAAGACGCAACAACGTATCATAGCCACCACCCGGCCCCGTATGAGTCGACATGGTGAGAGTTTTGCCTGCATAAAATTCATCTGCCTTCGCGCCATTGGCTTGCATCACAAGAAACGCCAATGCGCAAAGGAGAAATGTTTGACGCGATTGCGAAGAGGCGTTCATGGCGCTGCTCTGTGATAGGGGCCAAGGTCTTTGATAACAGCATCAAGAAAACTCAGATCAAGAGCTTGTTCAATCTGCACTTGGCCTTGAATCAAACCTGCCTGTCGAAAGATTTCAAGATCTTCTTTGAGGCTTGCGACATCGACCTTGCCATCAGGGTTGATTGCGCTGAGCACAAAGGAACGGTGCACGGCTGGATCTTTCACAAGGCTATATTCGGTCAGGATAGAGACAATAGCGTCGCCCTTGGGGCCAGAGAATTGTCCATCCACGAGCGAGTCATTGTGATCGCGCACACCCCTAATATAGGCTTTCAAAAAGCGCCGTGCGAGATCAGGGTTTTTCTTGATGAAATTGCCAGCAAACAACACGCCCGAGATTTGATGATTGGGATAGACTTCATCATCACTGATTGCTCGCACAGCGCCAGCTTTTATCGCTTGGCTTGCTTGTGGCTCAGCTGGAAAAGCCGCATCCACAGCGTGATTTTGGAGCGCAACCACCATTTGTGAAAAGGACATATAGGTTTCATCAATATCCTCAGCGCGCAGTTTTGCGGCAATCAGGATTTTGTGAATGGACCCCATGGCAGCAGAGCCCGGCGCGGACGTTGCGACCTTCAAACCTTTTAGGTCGCTCAATGTTTTATACCGTCCACTTTCCACCAGATCCTTGCGGATGAGAAGCTTTTGACTGGCGCGACCCGGCGGTGTCGAATTTTTATCAGCTACAATCCTGATATCAATACCGCGTGCAATCGCATTGTAGAGCCCCGCAGACATACCACCTGCGCCAACATCAAGCTCATTTGAACCAAACAGAGCAATCATGCGCGCAGCGGAATCAAAGGTTATGAATTCGGCCGCAATGCCTTCGTCACGAAAATAGCCACGCTTATCCGCAATAAAGAAGCCCACGTCGGTTGCAGAGTTGGTCATGCCGACGGTGACGCGAACAGGTTCGGCAGCCCATACGTTCGCACATGCGAAATTCGTTACGGCCATGTAAAGGCACGTCAACGTCCCGATCAAACGAGCGCCCATATCATCCTCCCAAACTCACGCCATTTTTGATTTATCTGCGTGATGCTAGTTTGGAGTTTGGATCAGATTGGCTGGGCTGACAAGCCGATTGGCAAAGCGTCAGGAGCAATGGGATCTATCTCGCTCGCACTAATCTGCATTTGCGCGAATATAGGCCCAAACATCATCGATTTCGCTGTCAGATAGAATGCCCTTCCATGGTGGCATCTGGCCTTTGCCGCTCTGCACTGAGCTCACAAAACGCCCGTGCTCGTTTGGTTTGAGCAACACCAAATCAAAAGATGATCCGGGATTGCGCAGCCCTTCTCCATGGCAGATAGCGCAATTCTCATCGTAAACCACTTGCCCTGCTTGCGAGCTGCCGGCCTGTGCTGGCATCAGCGTCAAACACAAAACGACCGCACCAACGCAACTGCAAAAAAATTGCCTCATCAATTGACCTCCCGACGCCTCTCTTGTGTCGGCGCACGATCTGTATAACATTATTTTTAGAGCTTTTTAAGAAGCCAACTGAGGCAAGCCTATTGGGGGAGGACGATCATGAACCAATTTTATAGGTCACTAGCCGTATGCCTATTATCGAGCGTCGCGACTGGACCACTGAGCGCTGCTGACTATCAGCCCGTCACCTCACAGATGCTTGCCAAGCCCAACCCAGCCGATTGGCTAATGATCAATCGCACCTATGATGAGCAAAGATTCAGTCCCCTTAAACAGATCAACAAATCGAATGCCAACAAGCTTCAATTGGCGTTTACGCGTGGGCTCCCACAAGGAACCAATGAATCAACGCCTATCGTTTATAACGGTGTCATCTATCTAATTGCACCCGGTGCCAGCATTCAGGCCATGGATGCGACCAATGGCGATTTGATCTGGGAATATTTCCGCACCTATCCAAAAGAAATGACTGACGCCATTGGCGCCCCCACTTTGTCTCGCTCCAAGAGCTTGGCGATTTTCCAAGACATGATTTATTTCACTGCACCTGATGGCTTTGTCGTCGCCCTAGACGCCAAGACTGGCAAGCTGCGTTGGGAGACAAAAGTTCAGGACTTCCGTGATAAATCGCAACACACGGGCGGACTTATCATTGCGGATGGCAAAGTTATTTCAAACCGCACATGCGAGACACGAGCAGGCTGTTTCATCTCAGCACTCGATGCAACGACCGGAAAAGAGCTTTGGAAGTTTTACAATACACCTGCTGAGGGTGAGCCCAATGGCGAGACTTGGGGCAATGTAAAAACCGAACAGCGCATTGCAAGCTCTTGGGGATTGCCGGGCTCTTATGATCCTGAACGCAAAGCATTGTTTTGGGCCATCTCAAACCCAAAGCCCTACACACGCCTCAAGCGACACGGGACGTCTGACGGCACAGGCAAAACAGCGCCCTCTGATCTATACAGCAATTCAACTGTATCTCTCAATATTGAGACAGGAAAATTGCGTTGGTATTATCAGCATTTACCGGGGGATGATTGGGACACAGATCACATTCATGAGCGCACACTCATTCGCACGAGCGTGAAGCCCAATCCTAAATTCGTAAAGTGGATCAATCCAAATGTGAAGTTTGGTGAGATGCGCGATGTTGTGGTCTCTGTTTCAGAAGGCGGCGGTATCTGGGCTCTTGATCAACATTCGGGACAATTTCTATGGGCAACGCCTTGGCCTCTGGATGTGCCAAACTTTCAGATCTCCGATATCGAGCTAACAACAGGTCGAACCACAATCAATTACGACGCTGTGTTTAAAAAGGATGGCGACAAGACGCTGACCTGCTTCTTCAATATTCGCAGCTATTGGTCGACCGCTTATCATCCGGGCAAGAACGCGCTCTACATCCCTTACAATGACGCATGTATGGAGGGCACGGCTCTCACCGAAAATGGCATCGGCTTTAGCAAACGCAACGGAATTATGCGGCCCGGCATCGACCCAAATGCGTTTATGGGCATGTCAAAGGTTGATCTATCAACTGGCGAGATCAAGCGCATTCATTCACAAGCAGCGCCCGGAAATGGCTCAGCACTTGTCACAGGTGGCGACCTTCTTTTTTGGGGTGATATGAATCGTCGCTTCCACGCCTTCGATGCAGACAGCGGAAAAGTATTGTGGGAGGTGCCGCTGGGAGGCATGATTGAAACCAGCACCATCTCCTATGCCGTCAACGGAAAACAATATATTGCGGTGATGACTGGCGATGGACAATCTGGCTCTGGTGGGCCGCTTGGCATGGCTAAAACCATCAAAACAGTGCGCGGGCATAATGCAATTTATGTCTTCACGCTCCCCGGACAGAAATAGACAAGACCGCAAGTGAGGTTCGCTCAAAAATGAGTCTTGAGCGAACCTCATTATTATATAAATACACGATCTCAATTGCCGCGACGGAATGAGTGGCAGAGTTTTTCATCGGAGCACCTCATGCGTCAGAATCGTCCCGCCGTTGTTTTATTCGCAAGTTTGATCGGGACCACGATTGAATTTTTCGATTTCTACATTTATGCGACGGCTGCCGTTCTGGTGTTTCCGCGCCTGTTCTTTCCCTCCACCGATCCAGCCTCGGCCATTCTGGCGTCGCTCGCCACATTCGCGATTGCCTTTATCGCGCGCCCTGTGGGCTCTGCCATTTTTGGACATTTCGGTGATCGCATTGGGCGCAAAGCCACATTGGTTGCCGCTCTCCTCACAATGGGTATTTCAACAATCATGATCGGCCTTTTGCCGACCTACAGCAGCATTGGCCTCGCAGCACCTGCACTTTTGGCGCTCTGCCGCTGTGGACAGGGTCTGGGGCTTGGTGGCGAATGGGGTGGCGCAGTGTTGCTCGCTGTTGAGAATGCGCCGATTGAGAAGCGCAGCTGGTATGGCATGTTCCCACAATTGGGTGCGCCGATTGGTTTCTTTCTCTCCAGCGGTGTGTTCTTGCTATTGTCGTCATGGCTGACAGATGAGCAATTTTTTGTCTTTGGCTGGCGCATTCCGTTTCTTGCCAGCGCCATCTTGGTCATCGTTGGTATTTATGTGCGCCTTGCCATTCATGAGACGCCTGTCTTCAAAGAAGCGCTTGAGCGCCGCGCACCTGTTAAAATGCCATTTTTTGCTGTGCTTTCCGAGCATGGTCGTGCGCTGGTCATAGGCATTGTTTCATCCATCGCGACCTTTGTGTTGTTTTATCTGATGACGGTGTTTGCACTGTCTTGGGGCACAACGGCGTTGGGCTATAGCCGCAACACCTTCCTCATCATTCAACTTGTGGGCATTTTGTTTTTTGCAGGTGGCATTCCGCTCAGCGCCATTCTCGCGCGACACGGACGACGCATGACCATGCTTGGCACATCAATTGGCATTGGTGTGTCTGGTCTTTTCATGGCCCCCATGATGTCGTCAGGCATTGTTGGTGTTCAAGCCGCTGTCTATATCGGATTGTTTTTGATGGGGCTCACCTATGGCCCTCTGGGCACGATTCTGTCCGAGCAATTTCCGACATCGGTGCGCTACACAGGCAGTTCCTTGGCGTTCAATTTGGCAGGAATCTTGGGTGCATCCTTTGCGCCCTATATCGCCTCTTGGCTCGCGCAAAACTATGGTCTGCCCTTTGTTGGATATTATCTAGCAGGGGCCGCCGCATTGACCGCTTTGGGCGTTCTCTTCATTCACGAGTCCAAAGACGAGCCGCTCTAACGACACACAGGCGCCAGTGATCGAGCCCACACAGGATCAATGACTGGCGTTTTTCATCGCTTTTGACTAAAGACAGCGGAGTGGGCCCTGCGTCCATGTAAGGCTGCGAGGACTTTCGCACCTTGGTCCTGTCGTCAAAATCGATTCAGAAGAGCTTCATGCATCTCTATCCACTCACCAGCATTCGATTTTTATTCGCACTTCTCGTTGTTCTGTTTCACGGACTGACAGCAGCACCGGGACGTATGGATGGCTGGCCGAAACTGCTTGTGGCGATTGTCGAGCATGGCTCAATTGGTGTGAGTTTTTTCTTCGTTCTGTCGGGCTTTATTTTGACCTATTCCTATCAAGGTCGCCTGACGGGATCAGACACGCGTCATAAATTTTGGTGGGCACGCGCGGCGCGTATTTTGCCCGCCTATTATCTCGCCTTTCTTATCTATTTGCCGCTGGCACTGTATGAGATCGTCATGTCGGATGCGCCTGCACAAGGCGCTGAGCGCGGATTGCTGGTGAGCGTTTTACAATTGAGCCTTACACAGGCTTGGGTGCCTGAGGCTGCTGTTGCGTGGAATGGCCCGTCTTGGTCACTGTCTGTTGAAGCGTTCTTTTATCTTCTGTTTCCATTCCTTATGCCAAAAATTGAAAATCGCTCGCTACGCTTTGCCATGCTGGCGGCCGCAATGGCGTTTGTGCTCTCACAAATTCTGGCGCTCATTGTCTGGAAATTGGGGCCTGAAACTCTCGCCAATTCGCTGACGCATCTCTCGGGCCTGACCACCAAAGACGTTGTGGCCAGCGCACTCTTCTTCACCTATCTCCCTATTTTGCGTGTGCCTGAATTTGTGTTTGGCATGGCGATTGGAATAATCTTTCTCAAGGCTCAACCGCTCGCTCTGCAAGTGCAGAAACGCTTTGTCATCATTGGTATTGTTGGCATCTTCGCAGCGCTTGGCTGGCTTGATGGCATTGTGCCTTGGCCTGCTATGAGCAATGGATTTCTGGCACCATTTCTAGGATTGATCTTGTTTGGGCTGGCGCGCTCAACATCTATCATCTGGACTCATAAATTTTGTGTGTTGTTGGGCGAGGCAAGCTATTCGCTTTATCTCATTCACATTCCCGTACTGCTGTGGTGTCAGGCGATTGATAAAAAATGGCTCCATTTGATGGACCACCATTTCTTGGTGTTTTTTTCGGCCTATCTCGTCATCGTGATTGGCAGCTCAATCCTGTCTTATCTTTATCTGGAAGTGCCCTGCCGCCGTGCAATCATGGCGCGGTTTGCACTTAAGCCTAAGCTTGAGGCTCAGGCCACCGCGCAAGTGTGATGCATCACAAAATGGTATTGTGTGATCGCCTCGTGCTAGACATCACGCAGATGAGGCTCCGCCTTGGGGCCGAGTAAAGGAACAAGATATGGATCATTCTGATTCAGGCTCGTCAGCGCGGCTAGATGCGTTGGAAATGCGTGTTGCCCATCAAGATAAGATGGTTGCAGAATTGAGCGATGTGATCACATCACAATGGCGCAAGATTGATGCGTTAGAGCGCCAACTCGCCCGCCTGCGTGATGAAGCGCAACATGCTGGCCCCATGCGCGATGGGCCAGAGCCGCCACCGCCGCATTATTGAGACGATGCTCTAAGCCCCTCTGCGCTCAGACAGGCTTTTCAGAACTTCGGCCTTAGGGCCATCAGCAATGATGCGTCCACGCTCAAGTAGGATCAATCGATCAACAAGAGAGATAATTGGTGCG